>CAZYBY010000107.1:0-6731 GCA_964645385.1 uncultured Sphingobacterium sp. | reverse complement strand
AACAATGAATTTGGTTTCGATTATCTAAGAGATAATATGGCACATAGTCCGAACGACTTAGTGCAACGTAAATTACATTTTGCAATGGTGGATGAGGTCGATTCAGTTTTAATTGACGATGCTCGTACACCTTTAATTATTTCTGGTCCGATTCCTCGTGGAGATCAACACGAGTTTTATGATCTAAAACCAAGAATTGAAAAGTTAGTAAATGCACAAAAGAATTTCATCAATACAGCTTTGTTAGATGCAAAAAAATTAATTGCAGAAAATAAAGTTGATGATGGTGGATTAGCATTACTACGTGCATTTAGAGGTTTGCCAAAAAGTAAAGCGTTAATTAAGTTTTTAAGTGAAACTGGTATGCGCCAGATTTTAACGAAAACTGAAAATCAATATATGCAAGATCAACAACGTGAAATGCACAAGGTTGATGCTGAATTATATTTTGTAATTGATGAAAAAAATAATTCAATTGAATTAACGGAAAAAGGTATTGAATTAATTACAGCATCTGGTGAAGACCAAGGTTTCTTTGTGCTTCCAGATGTTGGTTCTGAAATTGCTGAGATTGAAAAATCTTCTATTTCTGATCAAGAAAAAATTGCTCGCAAAGATGAATTGATGAGAGATTTCTCTATTAAATCAGAGCGTATTCACTCGGTAAACCAATTGCTTAAAGCATATACATTATTCGAGAAAGATGTTGAGTACATCATCGACGGTGGTAAAATTAAAATCGTTGATGAGCAAACAGGTCGTATTATTGAAGGCCGTCGTTATTCAGACGGGTTACATCAAGCGATTGAAGCGAAAGAAAATGTTAAAGTAGAAGATGCTACTCAAACGTATGCAACTATTACGCTTCAAAACTATTTCCGTATGTATCACAAACTTTGTGGTATGACGGGTACTGCAACAACTGAAGCTGGTGAGTTCTGGGAAATTTACAAATTAGATGTTGTTGAAATTCCTACAAACAGACCTATTGCTAGAAAAGATAGCGAGGATAAGGTTTATAAATCTAAGCGTGAAAAATACAATGCAGTTGTAGAAGAAATTGTTGAATTAACAACAAATGGTCGACCGGTATTAGTGGGTACTACATCTGTAGAAATCTCTGAATTATTAAGTAGAATGTTGAAGTTAAGAGGCATTAAACATCAAGTGTTGAATGCTAAATTACATCAACGTGAAGCAGATATTGTTGCTGAAGCTGGTAAAGCGGGAACAGTAACTATTGCAACGAACATGGCAGGTCGTGGTACGGATATTAAATTAGGCCCTGGTGTTAAAGAAGCAGGAGGTCTAGCAATTATTGGTACAGAGCGTCATGAGAGTAGACGTGTAGATAGACAATTACGTGGTCGTTCTGGTCGTCAAGGAGATCCAGGATCTACACAGTTCTTTGTGTCGTTAGAAGATGACTTGATGCGTATGTTTGGTTCTGCAAGAATTGCTTCATTAATGGATAGAATGGGATTAGAAGAAGGTGAAGTTATTCAACATTCGATGATTACGAAATCTATTGAGCGTGCACAGAAAAAAGTAGAAGAAAACAACTTCGGTATTCGTAAACGTTTACTAGAATATGATGATGTGATGAACTCACAACGTTCTGTTATCTATACTAAACGTCATAACGCATTATTCGGTGAACGTTTAGAAGTTGATATCGATAATAGCTTGATGGATATTTGTGAAGAGTTAACCGCACAATATCAAGACGAGAAAAATTACGAAGGCTTCCGTTTAGAAATGATTCGTTTATTCTCAACAGATGTAGAGATTTCTGAAAATGAATTCTTAGGAGAAAAATCATCAACAATAGCAGATAAATTATATCATCAGTTATCGAATTTCTATGCTCGCAAATCTGAACGCATGGCTGAAATTGCAATGCCTGTAATTAAAGATGTATACGAAAGTAGAGGACAAACAATTGAAAATATCGTTGTACCATTTACAGATGGAATGAAGCAAATTCAAATCAATACAAATTTGAAAAAAGCTTATGATACTAATGGTAAAGAATTGGTGAAGTCGTTCGAACGCTCAGTTAGTTTAGCTTTAATAGACGATGCTTGGAAAGAACATTTACGTGAAATGGATGAGTTAAAGCAATCGGTACAGAATGCTGTATATGAACAAAAAGATCCATTGTTGATTTACAAATTCGAATCTTTTGAATTGTTCAAACAAATGGTATCTACTGTAAACAAAGATGTATTGAGTTTTATTTTCAAAGGTAATATTCCATCTCAAGCAAGTTCTGATGATGTTCGTGAAGCGCGCACAGCACCAAGAAACGATGCGAAATTAAAGACAAGTAGAACAGACGATACAATTCGTATGCCTGATGGTTCTGTAATGCCCGGACAAGAGCAAGTTAAAGCTCAGCCAGTACGTGTAGAACAAAAGATTGGTAGAAATGATCAATGCCCTTGTGGTAGTGGTAAGAAATATAAAAATTGTCACGGTGCCAACGCCGAAGCATAATAAAAAATGAGAACTAGTTTATTGTTCATCTTTCTATTTTGTGCAACGAACATTTTCGCTCAAGAGAATGAAAATGTTCGTTGGCAAATGGATCCTAGTGTAGAACAATTACTTCAAAAGAAATTAGATTTAGATAAACAGAAGCCGTCAATCCAAGGCTTCAGAGTTCAGCTATATTACGGAGGCAATAGAGCTGAAGCATTAGAGTTGAAATCTAAATTTGCATCCTTGCACCCAGAAGTTGAATCGTATTTAATTTATCAACAACCTTACTTCCGTTTACGTGCGGGTAATTACCGAACACGTATGGAAGCTTATAAATTATTTAAGATTGTAGAGAAAGAGTTTCCGTCGGTATTTATAGTGAACGACGAGATAGCTTTCCCATAATTTTAATGCTTGATTTTTATTTTCCAAATTTCGAAGCCAACATCGCTAATTTTTCTTTCATCGATTGCTCTTCAGATTTCGCTGGAACTTTATCCTCTTTAGATTTGTTGAATTGCTTTTTCACTGGAGCAGCACTCTCAGATTTCATACTTAAAGAAATACGTTTTCTTGGAACATCAACTTCTAATACAGATACTTTTACTTTTTGAGAAACCTTTAAGACTTTTGCAGGATCGTCGATAAAAGTATTTGATATATGAGAAATATGAACTAGACCATCTTGGTGAACGCCAATATCTACAAAGGCTCCAAACTTAGTAAGGTTTGTAACTATGCCCGTTAATTGCATACCAATTCGTAAATCTTCGATACTATTAACACCTTCAGAAAATTGAATAACTTCAAATTGTTCACGCGGATCTCTACCAGGTTTAGAAAGTTCATTCATAATATCTTTCAGAGTTGGTAATCCTACTTCATCAGAAATATAATTTTTCAAATCTAACTTCGAACGAAGCTCAGCAGAACTCATCAAATCGGTTACAGAACATTTCAAATCCTTTGCCATTTGTTCAACTAGGTTATAACGCTCGGGGTGAACAGCGCTTGCGTCTAATGGATTTTCCGCAGAACGAATTCTTAAGAAACCTGCCGCTTGTTCAAAAGCTTTCTCTCCTAAACGAGTAACTTTTTTCAACTCACTTCTAGATTTGAATGCACCATTTGCATTTCTATATTCAATAATATTTTGAGCTAATTGTGGACCTAATCCAGAAACGTATGATAATAATTGTTTAGATGCTGTATTCAATTCTACACCCACAGCATTCACACTACTGCTCACTACATCATCTAAAGATTTTTGTAATTTATTTTGATCAACATCGTGTTGATACTGACCAACACCAATTGATTTAGGATCAATTTTTACTAACTCGGCAAGAGGATCCATTAAGCGACGACCAATAGATACCGCACCACGTACAGTTAAATCTAAATCTCCAAATTCTTCACGAGCAGCTTCTGATGCTGAGTAAATAGACGCACCACTTTCGTTTACCATTACTACTAGTACATTTTCTAGTTTCATTTCACGAACGAAAGCTTCTGTTTCTCTTCCGGCAGTTCCATTTCCGATGGCAATTGCTTCGATATTATTTTTCAGAACCATTTGTTTAATGATGGCCTGTGCTTCGATTAATTTCTTTTGAGGTTCGTGAGGATATATATTTCCGTTCTCTAAAAGTTTACCTTGTTCATCTAAGCAAACCACTTTACAACCTGTACGGAAGCCAGGATCTATTGCCATTACGCGCTTCTGACCAAGTGGAGCAGCTAATAAAAGTTGACGAGCATTTTCTGCAAATACACGAATCGCTTCTTCATCGGCACGTGTCTTTGTAAACACTCTTGTTTCTGTTTCTATTGATGGTGCTAATAAACGTTTGTATCCATCTTTGATAGCTGTTCGAACTTCTTCTGAACAAGCATTACTATGTAGTACAAATTTTTTATTTAGCAATTCGATAGCTTCTTCTTCTTCAGGAGAAATTTCTAGTGATAAGAATAATTCTTTTTCACCACGACGAAGGGCAAGTACACGATGAGAAGGTGCATCTTTTACAGATTCTGACCATTCGAAATAATCTTTGTACTTAATACCTTCTGTTTCTTTTCCTTTAATAACTTTTGAACGGAATAAACCTTTTTTCAAAAATAGTTCACGTACTGATGATCTTGCTTCAGCATCTTCAGAAATTCGCTCTGCAATAATATCACGTGCACCTTGTAGCGCTTCTTCAATTGTATTTACACCTTTTTCGGCATCAATAAATTTTTCAGCTAGTTTTATAGGATCATCATTACCTTGCTCGAAGATGCTAATAGATAAAGGTTCTAAGCCCTTCTCTTTGGCAACACTAGCTTTTGTTTTTCGCTTCGGACGATATGGTAAATATAAATCTTCAAGTATTGTTAAGCTTTCCGCTTTTTCAATTTTCTCTTTTAGCTCATCCGTTAATTTACCCATCTCCTCAAGCGATTTTAAAATCGCATCTCTACGCTTATCTAGCTCACGCAATTGAGTAATTCGATCGCGAATGCCAGCAACTTGTACTTCATCTAATGTACCTGTAATTTCTTTTCTATAACGAGAGATAAAAGGAATCGTTGCACCCTCATCCAATAAATTAATTGTTGCTTCTACTTGTTGCTCACGAATCCCTAATTCTGTTGCAACTACCTTATTGTAATTAATCATTTAATAAAAATTGAATCACGAATATCTGAAACATCTCAGATGTTTTCAACTCAGAAAGGGAATAGTTTTCAACGGTGTAATAATAAAAAAGGAGTTACAAATTATGTAACTCCTTCTAATATCTAATATCTCAATTCTTGTAACTATATTTTATTTAGAAACATACATTACCTCTTTCACTGCTTTGATAACTTTAGCAGGATTTGGTAAGTACTCTTCGATTAATGTTGGTGCGTATGGCAATGGAACGTCGCCGCCCATAACTCTTAAAATAGGTGCATCTAGATAATCGAATGCATCTTTTTGAACCTTAAATGCTACTTCAGTTGCAATAGAACCTAATGGCCACGATTCTTCTACGAATACCATTCTGTTTGTTTTACGAACTGAATTTAATACTGTAGGGTAATCGATAGGGCGAACTGTTCGTAAATCTATAACTTCAGCATTGATGCCATCTTTTGCTAATTCAGCAGCAGCAGCCATCACTACTTTCAACATTTTACCAAAAGTAACGATCGTTACATCGGTACCTTCTTGAACAACTTTGGCTTGCCCAATTGGTAAATAATATTCTTCCTCAGGAACAAAACCTTTATCACCATACATTTGCTCAGACTCCATAAAGATAACTGGATCTGGATCTAAGATGGCTGATTTTAATAAACCTTTTGCATCATAAGGGTTTGATGGAACAACAACTTTTAAACCAGGGCAGTTTGCATACCACGATTCGAAGTTTTGCGAGTGCTGAGAACTTAACATTCCTGCACTTCCAGTTGGTCCACGAAATACAATTGGAACAGAAAATTGACCACCACTCATCGACATCATTTTCGCTGCAGCATTAATCACTTGGTCGATAGCTACTAATGAAAAGTTGAAAGTCATAAATTCGATAATCGGACGAATTCCATTCATCGCCGCGCCAACTCCTATACCAGCAAAACCTAATTCTGAAATTGGAGTATCGATAACACGTTTAGCTCCAAATTCAGCAAGCATGCCTTGACTTACTTTATATGCACCATTGTATTCAGCAACTTCTTCCCCCATTAAGAAAATACGTTCATCTTTACGCATTTCTTCGTTCATAGCCTCTCTAAGTGCTTCTCTGAATTGTATTTCTCTCATAATCAATTATTTATAATTGTTCTAACAAAGATAGTATGCAAATATAGTATTAATGAGAAAATTAAAGAAATTCTCTCCTTTTTACTTAATGTACAAGTTACACTAACTATTCGATTTCGGGCTCCTCTTCCGGGAATACAAACTCAGCATCTCTAAAATTGTTCTTCACAAAATTACACCATTCACAATCCTTATCTCCACAACCTGTAGTAAATTCATGCCTTTTAATTTTTGCATAAACATCTTCAATCTGTTTCGTAACAATTTTTACATGTTCAGGTAGAATAACAATCTTTTCTTTTTTGTATTCATCTTTTACAGGCTCTACAAAATCGAATTCTGTACTTATTACTTTCCAATCTTTTACTCGATAATTATCAATTAGAATTTTATAGAACACCGCTTGTCGCCAATAATCTCCTCCAAGTGGGTCTTTTTCGGAAGGTGG
>CAZYBY010000106.1:0-3851 GCA_964645385.1 uncultured Sphingobacterium sp. | reverse complement strand
TCCTAGTAAAATTAATTTTTCTAAATCTATCTACCTTTGTGATACTTGTTCTAATGTAAATAAAGAAGATATATATAATCTGCAATCTGATTTTTTATTTAATCATTACTCTATTGATTCCAATCAGAGAATATTACTATTTAATAATAGTTCAGACACTGCAGCTTTGTATCTTAACAAACCGGTAGGATATAGTTGGAATTACAAGGCCAATATCACAGCAATAATTACTTCATTAGACACTGCAATTATTTTTAATACATTAGATTCTATTAAAACTATTTTATTGTCGAATGGAGATAGTTTGAAGGTCTCTAAAAATTTTGGACTTTATTTATTTAAACATCTCACCTTAGGATATTTAAAATTAGTTGGAGATCAGGCTAAAAAATTAGGACTAACTGTTATTGATTATAATAAGTATCCAAAAGTAGGTGTCAATGATTATTTAAATTTTGAATCTTATAGTTTTGAGGGCGGTTGGGGCTTTCCTTGTTCATCAACAGAATCCACAATTTTTCACATAAAAAATATTGAAAAAGATCAATGGGGGACTGTATACAAAGGAGTATCATACTATACTTACTCTGGGTACAGAGATTGCCAATCTGGACAGTATAGTTCAGGTAGCATACTTAATCGTAATGATCAAATTTATTTTGATTCTTTGGTTTTTAATTCACTTCCAAATTCATTGCTAAATTATGGTTTTTTAAATCCACAATTCGATACCACTTTTTATAATATTTTAACTTATGATAAAATTGGAAACTCAATAATCATAAATGCTATTCCAAATTATAATAATTCTTCATTAACTAAACTCAAGCTTGAAAATATTGGATCAAATAAATTCACTTATAATATTGTAGATTATTTTGATGCAAGAATTGAAACTGTAATCCCTTATTTAAGTTATAAATTTTGGGACTTTGAACACGAAGATAGACGTTATTTAAGTGGATACACTATTAAAGGGCAAAAATTTGGAACTATTGATACAAATTTAATTTTGGGTATTAATCAAAATGAATTAAGCAACTTAAAAGTTTTCCCTAACCCTACTAATGGAATCATAAGAGTTGTTTTTTCAAACAATATTAACACAGAAAAACGAATACAATTGTATAATCAAATTGGTGAATTGGTTTATAAACAAGATGATGTTTTTTTAGATCAAATGGAGATTAATCTTCCTGAACTAACATCAGGAGTTTATACATTAAAATTATCAACTAGGAATTTAGATCAAATAGAGAAAGTTGTAATTCTTAAAAATACTTCTCAATAACCTTATACAAATTAAAATCAGCCCTGGTAATTTCTTTACTAATTAACTCAATCAATTCTTTCTTGTTGATGTTTTTCATCTTTTCAGATTGAATTAATCGATATGCCTTCTCAGCAAGTAATAAATCTTTTTTTGATGAAGATTTTTTATCCTTGCATAGCTCTATAGAATCAACCAATTCGGCGATACCTATTTGTTGTGATGCTATCGTTTTTACAACTTGCGGTGTGAATTCAGTTGCTGTTCTTTCGTGTAACATTTTTTTAATATTACTTACAAAAACATCTGCACCATCTCGGTCGGCTTTGTTTACTACAAAAACATCTGCAATTTCCATTACACCCGATTTAATGCCTTGAATTTCGTCACCCGCTTCTGGCACTAACACTAGAATTGTAGTATCTGCTAACCCTACTATTTCTACTTCCGATTGACCTACGCCTACTGTTTCTACAATAATTACATCGAAAGGAAATGAACGCATGACATCGGTAATCTCTATCGTTTTTGCGGATAGCCCTCCAAGTGAACCTCGTGTTGCTAAAGATCGGATGTAGATATTGGGGTTTGTGAAATGTTCCACCATTCTAATTCTATCCCCTAATAAAGATCCATAATGAAATGGTGAGGTAGGATCGATGGCAATAACTCCAACTTTTTTATTTTCTTTAGAATAGCTTGATAATAATGCATTAACAATAGTACTTTTCCCTGCACCTGGCGGCCCTGTGATTCCAATAATTGGGATATTTCGGTTGATATCTAGGGTTTTCAAGAAATCGAAATACCCTTCCATATCATTCTCCACTCCAGTAATAGCTCGCGCTAGGGACTTTATATTCCCTTGTTTGATTTCCTTACTTTGAGTGCTCCAATGCATAATTATTATTTTCTCCAAAGTAAATAAATATCGTCGTAATTATTGCTATTGAAAACGAAATAGTATTTTAGCATTCAGAATACAAATTATGAAAGTAAGCGGCTTTAGTTTTATACGTAATGCAATAAAATATGATTACCCAATCGTAGAGGCCATTACTTCTATTTTGCCTATTTGCGATGAGTTCGTTGTTGCAATAGGCAATTCTGATGATGAAACCGAAGCACTAATCAATTCCATTGGTTCTGATAAAATTAAAATTATTCATACTACCTGGGACGATTCACTCCGAGAAGGTGGAAGGGTTTTAGCAGTAGAAACCGATAAAGCTTTTCAAGCTATTGCTAAGGATTCTGATTGGTGTTTTTATATTCAAGGTGATGAATGTGTGCACGAGAAGTATTTGCCCATAATTAAGGCTGAAATGGAATATCATTTGCATCATTCAAATATCGAAGGGCTATTGTTTAAATATTTACATTTTTATGGCTCCTACGATTTTGTAGGAACTTCTAAACGTTGGTATAGAAATGAAATTCGTATCATCAGAAATAATAAAAAAATTACTTCATATAAAGATGCTCAAGGATTTCGTTTAGAGGGTAGAAAATTAAATGTTGCTCCAATTAATGCTGAAGTATATCACTATGGTTGGGTAAAACATCCTTCTAAACAACAAGATAAAATTAAGAACTTCAATAAGCTTTGGCATGATGATGATTGGATGAAGAAAAATATTGAAGACGTAGCAGAGTTCGATTATTCTCAAGTAGACGGTGTAAAACATTTCTCAGGTGATCATCCGAAAGTGATGCAGAAAAGAATTGATAATGTAAATTGGAAATTCAGTTTCGACCCTTCTAAAAAGAAAATGAAATTTCGCCATAGAGTGGCGCATACTATAGAAAACATTACAGGTTACCGAATAGGTGAATATAAAAATTATCGTATTGTAAAGCCCAAGTCGAAATAAAATGAATAAAATTTCAGCAGTAATTATAACGAAAAATGAAGAACGAAATATCGAACGTTGTATTCTATCGTTATTACCTGTTGTTGATGAAATTATTATCATTGATTCTGGAAGTACAGATCAAACTAAATCGATTTGCGAAAAGTATAATACTAAGTTTATTTCAGCTGAATGGTTAGGCTATGGTCCAACGAAAAACTTCGGACATGATCAAGCCTCGTATGAGTATATTTTATCGATAGATGCTGACGAAGCTTTGTCGGATACTTTGGCAAATTCCATTTTATCTGTAAAAAATAATTTAACAAATGCCTATTCCTTCAATCGCCTTACTAATTATTGTGGCAAATGGATAAAACATAGTGGATGGTATCCAGACACTAAAGTTCGTTTGTTCCCAAAATCACTTGTTAAATGGAATACTTCGGAGGTTCACGAAGAACTTGATTTATCAAAAGTTAAAATTGAACATCTTTCAGGTGATTTATTACACTACTCTTATTACTCTATTATACAACATGTTGAGAAAAGTGTTTATTATGGTAAGCTTGCAGGTAAACATCTTTATGAAACAGGTAAAAAGCCTAAGTTTTATAAAATTATTTTTAGTCCAATTGTTCGTTTCTTAAAAGATTATTTCCTGAGAACAGGATTTTTGGATGGAGCTTATGGATTTTTCATTGCAATCACTGCAGCGTATTCTATCT
>CAZYBY010000105.1:0-2873 GCA_964645385.1 uncultured Sphingobacterium sp. | reverse complement strand
ATAACTCTTTGAGAAACGGACGAGTTGAAATGCCTGCTATAGCAATTATGAGTGCATTGTTTTACTTAAGCATTCGAAACAAGCGACCAAGTATTCAAGCTATTCTAATTTCATTATTACTTATTTCGCATCCTGGCTTATATCCTATCGCAATTGTTTTTGCAATAAATCTATTAACAAAGAAAGCTTCGCCATTAAAAAGAGTTCAATATATCTTATCAATTCTCTTTTTTCCATTTATATATTTACTAATCGCCAATTTCGATTTTCATAATATCTACCAACAGCTTGTATTACATGGAAGAGAGCACGACCAAACTGCTGTTCAAGGCAATCCATTTTACTTACATTTTATAGAGCGTTTCTGGCCTATCTATAAGTATCAACCTTATATGATTGTGATTAATCTAATAATGCATGTAAGTTGTATTTATGCAATTATCTTCCGTTGGAACCCTCGTCATCAATTATTGGAATGGTCTTATTTACTTACATCATTATTTTGGTTCTTTAGTTTAGCTCCGTTCTACAGGTATACTTCAGTATTAACATTCATGATGTTCTTGCATTTACCTTCTTTAATGCATAGAATATTTTCAGTATTTGGATTCTTAAAGATCAATCTAAAAAACATCAATAAGCTCCAACTTTTAGGAGTATTTTTACTTTTAAGTTATGTATCTGTTCCGTTTGTAGTAAGGCATTATTATGCCTTTAAACAATGGCCAGAACGCAATGAATATAAGGTATACACATGGCTTGACAATACCTTACAAAATACAGGTTCTAAAAAAAGTTTAATTATTGATGAACCTATAGGTTTTTACTATTGCATGAACCGAAATGGATACGATTTCACCTTACCATATTCAATACATAAAGTTAAGTTGGATGACTATGAACATGTCTATTATTTAAGTTTTAGAAATGAACCAAGTTTATCAAAGCTAATAGCTACGTATCATATTGAATCTACAAATTCTGTAAATTTAGATCGTAAAGTATTAACATACGAAGGGTTAAAATTATACGAAGTACCAAACCAATTAGCATTGGAAGAAATAAAGAGAAAGTAAAATGTTACAAGGAATAAATCTTAAAAAATCATACGGAAATTTAGAAGTAGTTAAGGGTGTAAACTTAAGTATCGAAGAAGCAGAGATGGTTGCTATTATTGGACCTTCAGGGGCTGGGAAAAGTACTTTGTTGCATATGCTAAGTACATTAGACACAATAGATTCTGGTGATGTTTTATTCAAAAACAAATCACTTTCTAAACTTCATACAACAGATTTAAATCACCTTCGAAATAAAACTTTCGGATTTATTTTTCAATTTCATCATCTCCTACCAGAATTTACTGCAATTGAAAATATTTGTATTCCTGCTTGGATAGCTAAACAAGGAAAAAAAGAAAGCACTAAACGTGCAACTGAATTATTAGATAGAATGGGACTTTCAGGGAGAGCAGATCATAAACCATCTGAATTATCGGGTGGGGAACAACAACGTGTAGCTATTGCTAGAGCTTTGATGAATAAGCCTGCTATTATATTTGCTGATGAACCTACTGGAAATTTAGATTCAGCAAATGCAGATCAGGTAAATCAATTATTTGTAGAATTAAACAAAGAGATGAATCAAACCTTTGTGATAGTAACCCATAACGATAAACTCGCAAGTTTAGCCAACAGAATTATTCGTATGAAAGATGGAATAATCGTTTAAGATTTCCATCTTCTCTTTACATCCAAATAATCTAAATAATACAATACTTTGAAGGTAAATGTATTAGTTTGATTTCCTGCTAAAGTTCCTAAGAAACTATCCAGTAATCGATCTCCGGTATATTTCTTTACAGTTAAATCGTTCGTAAAAGAATTTACATCGTTTTTCCAAACTACTATTAAATCACTACCTGGAGCAAATCTCCATCTGTATATTAAATCGATATTGAAGAAATTAACATTGTAATTATTATTGCCAGTATAATGTGTAGTGTCTTCTCCCAAATTACCATCCATCTGCAATAACTTATAATTCAATATTTCTACTGTACTCCAGTAATGACGAGCTCTAAAACTTAGCGATGTATTCTTACTAATAATGTAACTTGCATTTAATGAATTTACATGGGTTCTTACTTCTCTAAATGCAAAATAAATAAAGCTATCTACAGTTGTCGAATACCCTTGATTTTTAAAGTCTCTTGAAAAATTGTAAGAATAATTAACTTTTAATTTATTAGAAAAACGAATGATCGGGCTGATACCAATTTCTTTAAATACCCCTCCTGCTGTAAAGTCGCGGAAATGAGCAATAGAGATATCCAATGCAAATGTTTTTCTATAATCTGAAGATACACCAGTATTAAGCCCATACCAATTCGGACCGATAAACATTCTACCTTCTTGGCGTGGTTCAAAAAAATCATGTTTACCAACTGGTGCAATACCAACATAAGCCCATTGGGTAATCCAATTTTTCCAAGTATGCCAATAATTAAAATTTATTTGAGCTTCTTGGAATTTATTTCCAGTATAAGTATTAGAATAAAACAGATTGATATTACCACCCCAATTCAAGAAATACTTACCTGGATTATATTCATTATAAGTTAATTCTAATACATGAGAAATTTCATTAGGACTAAATAGTAAACCCAGATCATTTGGGTTATAATTTTTGCTCTCAACTAGTCGATTTAAAAAGAACTTGAATTTACCACTTGTTTTAGCAAACGATAAAGTATAAGTATATCCATCGCTAATTGAATCGGGTAGCATTTTTCTATTATAAGCAACATTACCCGCTAAGCGATATGTCTCTTTTTTATTTCCGATAGCAAAACGTGCTGCACTTACATTTGCATT
>CAZYBY010000104.1:0-2318 GCA_964645385.1 uncultured Sphingobacterium sp. | reverse complement strand
GATGAACTTAATCCTTGTATATTTGATATTTTATCTGAAAACTTTTTTAATGTTGTTGGAATATCAGTATCAAATTGTTGTTTAACTACATTACCATTAATAGTAATTTTCATTAAATCATTTTCGCTTACTAATTCATTTGAATAATTAGAATAATCTACCGTTGTTACTTGTGAAGTGGAAGATGTTGCCGGAGCAGTTGAATTAGAAGAGTATAAATCTAATTTACTTCTATAATCTGCAATTAATGCATCTATATCTGAAAGTTTGGCAGATCTACTTTTATAATCATTTCCTGTTGTATTCGCAAAAATATCGTCTTGTGCAGAAACAAGATAATCTGTTGACTTTGCATTTATTGTTTCAAGAAAATTTACATTATTTATTGATTGGGAAGCTATTGTTCTTGAATAATTATCAGTAAACGTAGTATTTGATGGAGTTGAAACTGAACTTAAACCCAAAATATCCATATTATTTTGAGTTTTCAAAAATCCATCAGGAGCCATTTTAAAATTCCCAGCTCTAGTATAATAATTTTGTACTGTCCCGTCTTGTTTTGTATCACCAACAATAAAATAACCTTTACCTTCTATTGCAACATCATATGTATTATCTGTGAGTTTTATTCCACCTTGTTGCGACATAGCTTTAGATACATTTTGAATATTTGAACCTTTTCCATAACGATTTTGATACATCATATCTTCAAATGTAACAACATCTTCTTTATATCCTACCGTATTAACATTTGTAGCATTATTAGATTCAACATTTATAGCTTTTTCAAAAGTATTTAATCCTGAAATACCGTTCCATAATGCACTAATCATTGTATATCCTTAGAATATTTTTGTAATATTTGAAAATGGTAAAGTTGTTAACTGATCAGAATAAACAGGAACTGTAACTCCTGCTAAAGTATATTTATGATTAGCAATTTGAGCATTATTAGAATCTAAAACTGTTAATTTTCCTGCACTAACCAAAGGTACACCAGGAGCTGTTAAAACGATTTTATTACCCGTTTTATTACCCTTATCATCAAGTATTTCTCCTGCAGCATTATAATTAACTACTGTACTTTTTGTTGCATCAGTTGAATCAGGAACAACAACTCTATCTTCTAGATACAATATTTCTTGCGCTTTAACTTGAATTTCTCCATCAACACTTTCAACAGATCTAACCGTATAAGCTTTTGAAGTACCACTACTTCCTATATTACCATCTTCAATATTTTTTCCAATTATTCCTGATGCATTTGACAAAGAAGATTGTGTAAATGCTGTTTGCATTGATTGCATAGCTTTTATCATTTCTTGATTAGTACTCATTTGAGACATTTGCATTTGAGTAGAAAGCATCTGTGCAGAATCCATTGGTTTTGTTGGATCTTGCATTTTTAATTGTTCGATCATTAATTTCATAAAATCTTCATTGCTTAACTTATCATTACTTATAGCTGTTGTATAACTATTACCATCTACACCAACAGCTGAATTTACTTCTATACTACTAGCCATTTTAATCTCCCATTATATCATGTGTTCTTCGAAGAAATATCGAACTACATTATCTGAATCCATAGAATCTTGAACTCTCACTGCCAATTTATCATCAATTACAATAATATCACCTGTTCCAATGATTCTCGTATTTACATAAATTTCACCACCCGTTCCAGCAGCTTTATGTAAAGAAATTATATCACCATCACTTAATTTAAGAAATTCAGAAACTGTTATATTTGTACTGCCTAACATTACATCTACAACTATCTCTGTATCGACTAATAAGTCATAATCTCTTTCACTAATTTCCATTTGAATACTTTATTTATTATTTTGCTAAATTATATCATAAAGTTATAATATTTGATAATTAATTTTTTTTACTAAATAATCAAATCAAGAGAATCTAACATTGAAGATACTTTAGATTCAATATTTCCATCAAAATTTCCAAGATCACTGGCAATTACAACACCACCTGCTGTAACATTTGCATCACTTTTTAATTCAATAAAAGCTTCTAGATTCAGTTGATCTTTTAATATCTCATAATCTTTTGGATTAAGATGAATTTGCACTTTTGATGCTGTTTTAATTTTTTCTAAAAGGTGACTTATCGTTTGTTTTGCAATTTTTGATGAATTTTCACCAACTTCAATGCTTATAATTTTTTGTGCAATAGAAATAGAAGTTTTTAATAATTTAGTTTCCATTTGAAAAGTTGCTTGTTCAAAAAATGCAGCATAATGTTTTAAATCTCTTATTGCTTGAATAACCTGAGCATCAATATCTTTGCCTTTTATT
>CAZYBY010000103.1:0-32656 GCA_964645385.1 uncultured Sphingobacterium sp. | reverse complement strand
AAATTTGAAGATTTAGCTAAACAATACTCAGAAGATAAATCATCAGCTCGTTCTGGTGGTGCATTACCAATGTTTGGAACAGGTAAAATGGTAATGGATTTCGAAGTACAAGCGTTTGCGTTGAAAAATGTAGGCGATTACTCTAAACCGTTTACTACTCCTTATGGATGGCATATTGTTAAACTTATCGAAAAGAAATCTCCTCCTAGTTTTGACAAAGCAAAAGATGATATCAAAGCTAGAATCAATAGAGACTCAAGATCAGATTTGAACAAAGTTTCTTTCATTGCTAAATTGAAAAAGAACTATCAGTTTACAGAAAACAAAAAAGCCTTAACTACTTTTTATGCTACAATTGATTCAGCAATTTTAAAAAGCACTTTCAAAAAATCAATGGCTAAAAATCCTTTGGATGTTTTGTTTAGTATTCAAGACAAAAAATACACGATTGCTGATTTTGCTGCGCACATAGAATCAAACATTACTGCTGTTTCTAAAGAATCGGCTACGAAAGCTAAAAACGATTTGTATGAAAATTATACAAATAAAATGTTGATGGATTATGAAGAAAGTAAATTAGATGCTAAATATCCAGAGTTCAAATCGCTAATGGAAGAATATCGTGATGGTATTTTATTGTTCGAACTTACTGACCAAAAAGTATGGTCGGCAGCTGTGAAAGATTCAGCGGGTTTAGAAAATTACTTTAAAGCTAACCAAAATAAATACATGTGGCCAGACCGTTTGAATGCAAGTATCTATACATGTTCAAACGAAGAAACTGCAAAAACAGTAAGAAGTTTATTGAAAAACAAAAAAATCTCTCAAGACTCTTTATTGAGAAGAGTGAATAAAGAAAATCCTTTAAACCTTACTATCAAAACAGACAAATTCGAAAAAGGTGATAGCCATGTGATAGATGATATCGAATGGAAAAAAGGAACTACAAGAAATATGGCTATTAACAATACAATTGTATTTGTAGTTGTAAAAGAGAAGATCCCTAGTCAACCAAAATTACTATCAGAAGTTAGAGGTGCTGCAACAGCAGAATATCAAAACTATTTGGAAAAAGTTTGGTTAGATGCACTTCGTAAGAAATACTCTGTTAGTGTAAATGAAAATGTGTTTAAAACATTAATTGCAAAATAAAATTCAGGGCTCTTCGGAGCCCTTCTTTTTCGATGAATAAAGCGATTTACAAAGTTCTGGTTTCAGTTTTGTTTACTTCTTGTCAGTTTCTACAAAAAACTTTCAGTAGTAAAGAGAAGCCTGTTGCACGTGTATTTAGTGAGTACTTATACCCATCAGATTTGGAGGGGATAGTGCCTAAAGGTACAAGCTCAGCAGATAGTGTGCTGTTAGTACAATCATATATTGAAAATTGGATCCGTCAAACAGTTATTTTAAAACAAGCAACTGATAATGTGGATCTAGATCAAGATGCCTTAGAGAAGCAACTTGAAACTTATAGGCAATCGTTGATTATATATTCATACGAGCAACAGCTTATCGCTCAGAATTTAGATACAACTGTAAGTAATGCCCAGATAAAAAAGTATTACGAAGAGAACAAAGATAATTTCGAGCTGAAGAAAAGTATTATTAAAGCCACATATGCTAAAATTCCAAAGAATGCGCATAGAATTGAAAATGCAGTTCGTTGGTTTAACTCCTCGAAACCGAAAGATAGAAATGAGTTAGAAACGTATTGTATGCAATTCTCTTCAAACTATAGTTTATCAGACACATCTTGGTTATATTTAGATGAATTGTCGATGATCATTCCTTTGGATAGATTCTCTGAGTCGAGTATCTTGCAAAAAAATAATTACATAAACTTTAGTGACAAAGATTTCGTTTATCTTGTAAAGGTGAAAGACTTTATGTACAAAGAAGACATATCGCCTTTGGAGTTTGAAACAGAAAATATAAAAAACATTATCATCAACAAGCGTAAAATCGAATTGATTGGTAAAATGGAAAATCAAGTGTACCAAAATGCACGTGATGGAGAAGATATAGAATGGTATAAAGAAAATTAGAATGTCGAAAAAATTATTTTTAATAGTATTGACCTTTACAGTTGTTAGCATTGCTTCAGCTCAACCCAAAAATGCAGACAAAATTGTTGCTATTCTTGGTGAAAATATCATACTAAATTCGGATGTAGATGGTCAGTATGCTCAATACATTGCCCAAGGTGCAAAAGATAATGGTGATTTAAAATGTCAGATTTTAGAATCATTACTATCACAGAAGATGCTTCAGAACCAAGCTAAAGTTGATAGTTTGGAGATTTCAGAGCAACAAGTAGAAGATGAATTAAATAGAAGAGTAAAATATTTTATTTCTCAAATTGGTTCTCAAGATAAACTTGAACAATTTATTGGTAAATCTATTTTAGAATTTAAAGATGAATTAAGAGAAGATGTGCGTGCTGTAATTATGGCTCAAAACATGCAGCAAGAAATTACACGCAAGATAACTGTTACTCCAAATGAAATTAAAAAGTTCTATGAAGAAATTCCGAGAGACAGTTTACCTTTCTTTAATAAAGAAGTTCAAGTTGGAGTAATAACTAAAAAACCAAAAATTAGTGCAAAAGCTAAGCAAGAAGCTAAAGATAAATTAGAAGCATTACGAGCAAGAGTTGCCAATGGAGAAGATTTTGCAACACTTGCAATTTTATACTCTCAGGATGGATCTGCAAAGAGTGGAGGTGAACTTGGATTCGTAGGAAGAGGTGAATTAGTTAAGGCTTTTGAAGCAGTAGCATTTAAATTAAGACCTGGAGAATTGTCTGCAATTGTTGAAACTGAATTCGGCTTTCATATTGTTCAATTAATTGAACGCAGGGGCGAACAAGTAAATGTTCGACATATTTTAATAAAAGTTAATTATGATTATGCTGATATGTTGGCTGCTAAGCACGAATTAGATAGCGTTTATAATTTGATATCTACCAATCAAATGACATTTGCGTATGCTGCGATGAAATTCTCAGATGATGAATCTACAAAACATAGTGGTGGAATGATGTTAAATCCACAAGATGGAAGTACAAAAATCCCAACCGATCAATTAGATCCTTCAATCTTTTTTCAAATAGACAACATGAAAGTTGGCGATGTTTCTATGCCTTCAGCATTTAAAACTCCAACAGGAGAGCAAGCTTATCGTTTGGTGAAATTTATAGCCAAAACAGAACCTCATAAAGCAAATTTAACAGACGATTATATTAAAATTCAACAAGCTGCATTAACTAGTAAACAAAACAAAGAAGTTGAAAAGTGGTTCAGTAAAAAAAGAACACAAACTTATATTCGTATCAACGAAGAATTTTCTTCGTGCGAAAAATTACAACCTTGGATTAATGAAAGTGCTAAACGTGCAAAATAATATATTATGTACAAGTCGGAAGTAGAAGCAATAGATGCACTGGCATCGGTATATAAAGAAATTAAAAATGAAATTGCCAATGTTATTGTTGGGCAAAATGATATTGTAGAATCTGTACTTATCTCGATTTTAAGTAACGGGCATTGTTTATTGGTTGGTGTACCAGGTTTGGCTAAAACTTTATTAGTTCAAACTGTTGGCAACGTATTAGATTTAACTAGCAATAGAATTCAATTCACACCCGATTTAATGCCTTCGGATATTACTGGTGCAGAAATTCTAGATGAACACCGTCATTTTAAATTCATAAAAGGTCCGATATTCTCTAATATTATTTTAGCCGATGAGATCAATCGTACTCCTCCGAAAACCCAAGCGGCTTTATTAGAAGCTATGCAAGAAAAAGCAGTTACAGCTGCAGGTGTACACCATGAATTGCCGAAACCATTTTTTGTTTTAGCTACTCAAAACCCAATAGAACAAGAAGGAACGTATCCATTGCCAGAGGCTCAGTTGGACCGTTTTATGTTCAATGTGATGTTAGATTATCCTTCAATAGCTGACGAGATCCAAATTGTGAAAAACACTACTGCAAACAGAAAAGTTGAGTTGAAGAAAATCTTAAATCAAGAACAAATTATTTATTTCCAAAAAATAATTCGCGATTTACCAGTTACAGATACAGTATTGGAATATGCCGTTCGTTTAAGCGCGAAAACACGCCCAGGCAGAGCAGAAGCAACGAAAGCTGTAAACGATTATTTAAGTTGGGGCGCCGGACCGAGAGCTTCACAATACTTAATTCTTGGTGCAAAATGTCATGCTGCTATTCATGGTAAATATTCTCCAGATATTGAAGATGTGAAAGCCGTTGCTTTGCCTATACTTCGCCATAGAATTGTAAGAAACTATAAGGCTGAGGCAGAGAATATTTCTGTAGAGAATATTATCGAAGGTTTATTGTAATTTCTGCTCAGTACGAATTCTCCATTCTTTTGGATAAGCATTGTTCATTCTGTTTCCCATTAATTTGGCGAAACCTAAGTAGGCATCTTCGAATTTCATTAAATGCCAACCTTTAGCAGTTGTATTTAAATTGAAATCTTTTTTCTGCAAATATTGAATAGCCTCTTCTTTGCTCAAATGTATTTCATCAAATTGATGATGAGGAATATTTGCCATTGCTAATGCATGCTCTGGAATTAATTCTTCACGAATCACTTGACCCATGTCAATTCCGAATTTTTTAATTCTAAGCGAGGTATTCAATAATCCTAACATTTCTTTTTGAAGATCAATAGGGAATGCCAATGATTGTTGGTTGTGCTGTAAAAAATCAAACTCATTACCGTCTATATATTTTGAAAGTACTGCCTTTGTTTTTTTGTCAGCATAATTTACATTCTTCATCACTTTTGGCCATGATCTTTCTTCTTCATTCGTTTTACGTAAAACCGAAATGTAAAATCCTTCGCCTTCAATTAGGTGTGGGTAAAAATGATAACCATATAAAGTTTGATTACTTTCCACTATGCGTTCTTTTATACCAGGGAATTTGCTGATGTCTATTTTGATTGATTCCCATCCACCTTCTTCCAATAGACTTAAAATTGGATCCACATCTTCTTTAGTATTGAAAGTACAAGTACTGTATACGATGATACCATCTGTTCTTAATAATTCTGCTGCTGTATGAAGAATTCTTTTTTGTCGAGCACTACAGATATTCACATTATTTAAACTCCATTCTTGAATCGCATCTCTATCTTTTCTGAACATACCTTCACCAGAACATGGTGCGTCAATAACCACTACATCCATGCATGCTTCTAAAGCTGAGAAATGTTCCGGATCATTATTCGTAACCACCACATTTCCATTTCCCCAACGCGTTAGATTTTCTACTAGAATAGAGGCTCTTGCAGAAATGACTTCATTGCTAATAAGAATACTATCTGATGAAATTAAAGAACTCAAATGTGTGCTTTTGCCACCAGGTGCAGCGCATAAATCCAATACACGAAGTGAATCGTTTAAATCAACACATTGCTTCAGCACTTCTTCCAAAAACATGGAAGAGGCTTCTTGCACATAATAATGCCCAGCATGGAAATATGGGTCGAAGGTAAATGATGGCCTTTCTTTTAATATAATTCCATTTTCAGCCCAAGGAACATGGGATTTAGCCTCAAATAAAGGAGAAATTTGCTTTTTCGGGTTATATCGTATCGAAGTCGGGCTTTCAGTTTCTAGGGCGCTTAAAAGTGCTTTAGATTCATCACCTAAATCTTCTTGCAATTGTGATGTAAAATCCTCTGGGAAATTCTGCATCCACAAAAATACTTATTATTCTATATATTAAAATTATTACAATCTATTTACACCAAATCTTTATTATACTTGTTAATTGAATACATAAATAATAATATGATTAAGAATATCATGAAAATTGGCTTTGGGACTTTATTGTTGATCGCTACAACGGCAACAGCATTTTCATTCTGTGCGAATGATGGGAAGAAAGAAATTGCACCAGACGAAAAACAAATTGAAGTTTGCAGGCAGTTGGTTGGTTTAGTTTCAACCTATAATTATAAAAAAGTTCCTTTAAACGATTCCTTATCTCAAGTGGTCTTTGATGCTTATTTGAAAAGTATTGATGCGAGTAAAATTTATTTTTATGAAGATGAAGTTAATCGTTTCAAATCGGATAGAAATAATTACGATGATTTTTTATTGGATGGAAATTTAGTGCAACCATATACAATGTTCAACATTTATATGGATCGCTATATCAATAGAATGAATTTCATTTTATCGAAATTAGAAACTGAGAAATTTGAATTTACAAATGATGAAAGTATAATTTTTGATAGAGAAAATGCAAGTTGGTTTAAAGACCAATCGGAATCAGATGTCTATTGGACAAAAAGACTTCGTTATGATTTATTGAATTTAAAATTAGCAGGTTCTGATGAAGCGAAAAGCAAAGAGACTTTAAAGAAACGTTATCAGAATTTAATTTCTCAGGCTGATAAGGTAAATAGTTACGATGCCTTCCAAGCTTTAATGTCGTCGTATACAGAATCTGTGGATCCACATACAAATTATTTCAACCCAAGTAATGCTGCAAATTTCAATATCGATATGTCGCGTTCTTTAGAAGGTATAGGAGCTACGTTACGTATGGATAATGATTTTGTAACGGTTAATGCAATTACTCCTGGTGGACCTGCAGATAAAAGTGGATTGGTAAGTGTAGATGATAAATTTATTGCAGTTGCTCAAGGTAAAGATGGTGAGTTTACAGACATCGTTGGATGGAGATTAGATAATGCGATTCAATTAATTCGTGGTGCGAAAGGTACTATGGTTCGTTTGAAAGTTGTTTCAAAAGGGCAAGATGTAGCAAGCCCTAAAATTATAGAATTGGTTCGTGAGAAAATTATTCTTCAAGATCAATCGGCTAAACGTGAAGTTAAAACGGTTAAGCAAAATGGTAAAACTTATAAAGTCGGGGTAATTGATATTCCAGCTTTCTATATCGATTTCAAAGCTTACCAAGCTGGAGATAAAAATTACAAATCAACAACTCGAGATGTGAAATTGATTTTAGATTCTATGAAAGTAGAAGGTGTTGATGCTGTAGTTGTAGATTTAAGAAGTAATGGAGGAGGATCACTAGTTGAAGCTATCGATTTAACTGGATTATTTATTAAATCTGGTCCGGTAGTGCAAGTGCGTGATACTAGAAATAAAGTTGATGTTGGAGAAGATGAGAATTCTGAGATTTCTTGGGAAGGACCAATGGCAGTTATGATAGATAGATTCAGTGCATCGGCTTCAGAAATTTTCGCAGGAGCTATTCAAGATTATGGTAGAGGAATTATAATTGGTACTCAAAGTTTCGGTAAAGGGACTGTTCAAAATGCTATCGATTTAGATCAAGTAATTTCGAATACTAGCAATAAAATTGTTGGGAAAGAAAATACATACGGACAAATTAATTTAACAGTAGCGAAGTTTTATAGAATAACTGGAAGCAGTACTCAGAATAAAGGTGTAACACCTGATATTAATTTCCCTATGATTTATCCTGCAGATAAATATGGAGAGAGTGCTGAGAAATCCGCATTACCTTGGGATGAAATTAAAAAATCTAACTATAAACCAATTGCTTCTTTGGGTACTACTATTTCTAAATTAACAGATAAGCACGAGAAGAGAATGAAATCTAGCAAAGAGTATGCTTACATGCTAGAAGACATTAAACAATTCAAAGAACGCGAAAACGAAAAACCCGTCTCTTTAAATGAAGAGAAGATGAAGAAAGAGCGCGACGAAAATGATCAGAAAAATCTAGACAGGGAAAACGAAAGACGTATTGCAAGACGCTTAAGTCCACTTAAAAAAGGAGAAGTAAAACCTAAAGGTGAAAAACCTTACGACTTCATGTTAGAAGAAGGTTGTAATATAGTGGCAGATTGGTTATCTCTTAAATAGTTGTAAGTATTGAGTTCTTATTATTTAGTATTTAGATTTTAGTATATGAATGTTGAATTTCTTCCTATGTTAGTTGCTCCTGCGAGAAGAGCATTGGCGAATGCTAAAATTACCTCTTTAGAACAATTGTCGGAATATTCAGAACATGAGTTATTGAAATTGCATGGTTTTGGGAAATCTTCAATTCCAATTGTAGTGGAGCAATTGAAAAAGGCAGGACTCAAACTAAAAAGCAGTTAATAGTAGCTAGTAACTAGTAACTAGTAACTAGTAGTTAGTTGTTATTACTTATACTTAATTATACTATTTACAAAGTACATAGTACATAGTACATAATACTTCTACTAATATGATGCAATCCATATTCAGCAATAAATTATTAAAACCCAAAGAGAAAACAGAGCAACTTTGTGGGCTTATCTCGAATCATTCTGTAAGTATTGATGAATTAATAAGCTTTGCAAATGCCTCTAAAGATCCCATTAAAGCAACTTGTATTGAAGCTATAGAATATGTAACAAAATCTAATCCGTCCATAGCAAATAAAGTTGTATTCGAATTTGCCATTTCAAATTTATCTGCAAAAGCACCTCGTTTAAAATGGGAGAGCGCTAAGGTAATTGCAAATACTGCTAGCTTATTTCCTGATTTAATAGAATCCGCAATTAACGCCTTGCTAAAAAATACTGAACACGAAGGTACTGTTGTTCGATGGAGTGCAGCACTTGCTTTAAGCGAAATATATAAGCTTAATGCAAAATTCAATAAAGACCTATATACGATCTTCGATGGAATAGTTGAGCGAGAGGAGAAAAATAGTATTAAGAAAATATATTTATCAGCTATTAAGTAGGTTGAGTATAAGTTAATATGAATCAATTCTCAATCTCTATTTATTAGTATTTTTTCAAAACTTATTCCAGATTTCGTTTTAATTTCAACAATATACATTCCTGCCATAATATTAGATACGTCAATATTTTTGGTATAAATATATTCAGAAATTAATTGTCCTTGTAAATTATAAATTTTTACATTGTTAATTTCTTGTTGTGAAGTTATACTTAATAAATCATCTGCGGGATTCGGATAGACAACAATTCTCGATTTTTGATTTTCCTCAACTCCACTCGAAATAAGAGTACTGTCTAATATGATATTTTCATCGCCTGCTTGATAAGTTGTATAAGCAATAAATGCTACCATCATTTCATCCTTCGTGTTTTCTCCTGCAGAAACATCTATTGGAGGGTTACTTGGATTGTGAGGATTGTTTGTAGTATTGTCATACACTCCAGTTGCAAGAATTAACGACTGTTTTGAAATCTTAATTAACTTCTGAAATGTATAAAACCCTTGCCAGTGGAAATCCCAATCAGGTATACGAATTAAATTAGTAGTGTCTGTGCCCTTCTTTGCAAATATTGTATACGATTTTCCGATCAAATGCATGTGAGGGAAAATACCAATCACTGATAGATCTAATGAATTACTACTAATTGCTCTTTGATTAAAAGTAGCAATCGTGTTCGCAGGAATTTGCAATGCTGGTTGTTGTAAAATAGGTGGATAATGGTATAAAGGCATATCCATTTTTACAACACGTACAGGGCTTGTCGATGTGTATTTAAAATTGATGGTAGTACTGTCTGATTTCGCATTGCTATTTGGTGCGTAATGAATTTCCATCACCAAATCGGTTCCAACAGGAAGTTCATATCCCATGTTATCTGGCAAGTAAAATATACCAGCTCCAGGTGTCCATAAACCTATTAGCTTTGCATTTGGACTTTCAGCTCCTGTTCCATTACTTGCATAACCCGGACCAGGATCAAGGCTATCTAAATTTCTTGAATAGGTACTTGGGTCGTGATATAAAATAATATGATGAACAATGCCTGCATTACTCGGAATAAATTCTACAGCATTAATATATTTTAAAGAAGTATGTGTAGTCGGCATTACGAAAGTTCTGTAATCGTCTGTCGTTTTTTGCACAGTGTATTTAGGAGATTTTGTCGACTGATCTATTCTGTTGATTTGAGCACCGTTGTTAATACTTGGTGGAATAGGTGAAACTCCAGTACCTAATGGTGTGCCCCCATCTACCCAATCTGAAATCATTTTCACTTGATCGTCTGATAATCTACGTTCACCTATAAAGTGAGTGTAAGAAGGATCAGCTTTCCATGGTGGCATGTGTCTATCTGCGGTATGAGTTTTTATAGATCCTGCATATGCAATTGCATCTTCATAACTCATTAAACTGAATGGACCAATGCCTCCTTCATGATGACAATTAGCACAGCTATTATAAATTAATTGCCCTACCCCAGAATTCCAAGTTGGTGTTTGAGCAATTGAGTTTAATCCAATACATATTAATGAAACGAGGGTAAGTATCCTTTTCATAACTGGAGGTGTTTTTCTTAAAATTAAGAAAAATAGTAATGAGTAGTGTGTATTGAGTAGTGAGAAATGTAAAATTTCCGTTGTCTACGCTTTTATATCTAATTACTAACGACCATCCCGATCTCTATAGCTATCGGGACTATCGAGAACCAACTACCAGTTACCAGTTACCAGTTACCAACTACCAGTTACCAACTACCAGTTACCAGATACCAGTTACCAGATACCAACTACCAGTTACCTAATCAAGGTACCAAGTACTATTCGGCAACACACTATCCAATACAACTGTTTCCCCAATCATTGGTGTTGTAATTGGTATGTTTTTTTCTTTAGCAGCTTTAGTCACTCGTAAAATAGGTTCGTTCCAAGGGTGAAGAGCTAAGGTGTATTTAGCCCAATGTACTGGCAAAAGAACTTTTGTGTTTAATTCCTTTGCAGCAGTTGCAACTTCTTCAGGTTGCATATGAATATATCCCCAAGCTGAATTATATTGCCCACATTCTAAAATTGCAATATCAAATGGTCCGTATTTTTCTCCAATTTTTTTAAAGTGATCATCGTAACCACTATCACCTCCTAAGTAGATGTTTTTATCATTTGATTTCAATACAAATGACGACCATAGTGTTTGATTTCTCGTAAATCCTCGTCCAGAAAAATGTCGAGCTGGTTGTGCGGTAATTACCATACTATCTGCAATATTCGCACTTTCGTTCCAATCCAATTCTGTGATTTTTTCAATAGGAACTCCCCAATATTCTAAATGAGAACCAACACCTAAAGAAGTATAGAAGTGTTTTACTTTATCTTTTAAAGCTATAACTGTTTTATATGATAAATGGTCGTAATGATCATGTGTGATTAACACATAATCTACACTTGGAAGATCATCTATTGTGTATGGGTACTCAATAGGATAGGGCTTCCCAAAAAAACTAACCGGTGAGATATTACCAATAATGATAGGATCTACTAAAATTGTTTTTCCATCGACTTGAATAAGGTATGTAGAATGACCTAGCCAAGTGATTTTTGTTTTATGATCAGAATTATTATCGAAATATAATTTCTTAGAAGGGATTATTTTATCTGGTGAAGTAGGGCCTTTGCTGAAATACATTTTTAATATTTTCCAGAAATTATAACCTTCTCCAAAATTTGGTGTATTATGTATATTCTGAAAAGCACCATCACGGTAATTTTTAGATTTCTTAATTCTTTCTAAGCGCTCGCCACTTGGATTTTTACCAAAGCTAGCTTGTTGCATAAATAACATGGTAGCAATTACTAGTACTGCAATTGTAATGATGAGGATGTAAAGGAGTTTGATCATATATTGGGTATTGTGTAATGAGTAATGGGTATTGAGAAATTTAATAATTAATTAATTTCCCAATACACATTGCCCACTACTTACTACAATTTTAATAGTTAATAGTTCAACAGCGGTTGTAACTTTTCTGCTAACCTTGATTTAGCTAGGAAATTATCTTCTAATTCTTTGCTCATCGGAATGGCAGTATCTAAGCTTGCGCATCTTACAACTGGGGCGTCGAGGTATTGGAAACAATGTTCTGCAATATGTGCAGAAAGTTCTGCGCCGAATCCATTTGTTAATGTATCTTCATGCAAAATAAATGCTCTGCCTGTTTTGCGAACGCTTGCTTCAACAGCATCTTTATCCCAAGGTTGTAATGTTCTTAGGTCGATAATTTCTAAGGATAATTCAGGATGTTCGTTTGCATATTCTAAGGCCCAATGCACACCTAAACCGTAGGTGATGATACTAACCTGTGTTCCTTCTTTTAATATTTTTGCTTTGCCAATTTCTGTAGTATAGTAATCGTCGAAAATTTCTTCTGAAATACCTCGGTATAAAAATTTATGTTCGAAATACATTACCGGATTTGGATCTTCAATAGCTGCGGCTAACAATCCTTTTGCATCCGATGGGAATGCTGGATATACTACTTTTAATCCTGGAGTTTTAGTAAACCAAGCTTCATTACTTTGCGAATGAAATGGCCCTGCGCCAGTACCTGCGCCCGTTGGCATACGAACAATAACATCGGCGTTTTGCCCCCAACGGTAATGAGTTTTTGCTAGATTGTTTATAATCTGATTAAAGCCTTCTGTAACGAAATCTGCAAATTGCATTTCCATCATTCCTTTATAACCATTGATGGATAATCCTAAGGCTGCGCCAACAATTGCCGATTCGCATAATGGTGTGTTACGCACTCTTTCTTTCCCGAACTCTTCTACAAAACCTTGTGTAATTTTAAATGCTCCTCCGTACTCTGCAATATCTTGCCCCATGAGCACAAAATTTTGGTGCCGTTGCATTCCTTGTCGTAATGCGTCGCTTATCGCATCTAAATATCTTTTCTCTGTTTTATTTTGTGTTGATGGAAATATTTCTTTGTACTCATAAGGTGCGTACATATCATTGAGCTCCTCTTCTGTATTCGGAATAATATCATCTTCACCGAATGCAATTTCTATAGCTTCATCAATTTCTTTTTTCAATTTAAATCGATAAGAAGTTCCATACTCTTCATCAATAACACCTTGTTCTACTAAATGATTTTCGAAATTTTCTACAGGGTCTTTTTGTCCCCAAATTTCGAATAATTCTTTAGGTACGTATTTCGTGCCCGATGCTTCCTCGTGACCACGCATACGGAAAGTCATGCATTCAATTAAAATCGGACGAGGATTTTTTCTGATGTCTTCAGAGTAATGAAGCATCGTATCATAAACCTCTAGAATATTATTTCCATCTATTTGTTTCGACTCCATTCCGTAGCCTATACCTCGGTCAGCTAATCGCTCACATTTATATTGCTCCGAAACTGGAGTAGATAATCCGTATCCATTATTTTCGATAATGAAAATCACTGGTAAGTTCCATACTGCAGCAGTGTTTAGCGCTTCGTGAAAATCACCTTGACTAGTGGCACCATCACCTGTAAAAACGAGCGTAGCTTTCTCTTCATTCTTTAATTTATGAGCCAATGCAATTCCATCTGCTAAAGAAAGCTGCGGGCCTAAATGTGAAATCATCCCAACAATCTTATATTCTTGTGTTCCGAAGTGGAAGGAGCGATCACGTCCTTTTGTAAAGCCCGACATTTTTCCTTGGAATTGTGCCAGTAATCTTGCCAATGGAACTTCACGTGATGTAAATACCCCTAAATTTCTGTGCATTGGTAAAATATATTCGTCGGTATGCATAGCCAATGCTGTACCTACCGAAATAGCCTCTTGTCCAATTCCTGAAAACCATTTCCCAATTTTTCCCTGACGAAGTAAAATCAACATTTTCTCCTCTATCATACGAGGCTTTACCAGGTTGTGATATAAATGGAGGAGTGTCTCTTTGGAATGGTTGCGAGTGTTTAAGTAATTCATTAAAATAATATGTTAATGGGTTAATATGTTAATGTAGCAAAGGTCGCAATTTATTTTAATCTGAATCTTAAAATTTATACAACTTCTAATAGTCCAACTAGTTCAAATTAACTAATTGTTCAAATTGGTTAATTGATGGGCGGCTTTCTCCAGGGTCTCCTCTTTCTTAGCAAAGCAGAATCGGATGAGGCTTTCGTCTTTGCCACTTTTGTAAAACGCAGAAACAGGGATGCCTGCCACGCCATATTCTTTTACTAAGCGAATGGCGAATTCTTTATCAGATTCTTTCGAAATGTTTTTAAAAGAATAACATTCAAAATAACTTCCAGAAGATGGTATTCTTACGAATGGTGTATTCGACATCAAGTTTGCGAAGTAATCGCGTTTTGCTTGAATAGTTTTGCCTAATTGTAAAAATGCTTGCTGATTTTTAATGTATTCTGCAATGCCCACTTGCTTTGGAGTATCAGAGCAGAAAGCATTGTATTGATGTATGCTTCGAAACTCCTTGCTAATGCTTGGGGGAGCAATAACATAGCCTAGCTTCCAACCTGTGCAGTGGTAAGTTTTACCAAAAGAAAAACAGACGAAACTCTTCGCGTATAATTCAGGATATTTCAAAACACTTTCGTGTTTTTTGTTATCAAAAATTAAATGCTCATATACTTCATCGGAAATAATAAAAATGTTTTTATTTCGTGTGCATTCTTGAAGCATTAGCATATCATCTTTTGTCCACACATAACCTGTTGGATTATGTGGAGTATTGATGATAATGGCTTTTGTTTTATTGTTTATTTTTTCTTTCACTTCATCCCAAGGGATAGAAAAAGTTGGAGCTTGTAATTCGATGATTACCGATTTAGCTCCATTCAAAGCTATTGTAGGATGATAACAATCGTAAGCAGGTTCGAAAACAATAACCTCATCGTTAGCCTGAAGAATAGTTGTAAGCGCAGTATAGATTGCATATGTTGCTCCAGGTGTTAGTGTAATTTCGGTTTCAGGATTAATATTATTTTGATAAAGTGAATTCACTTTTTCTGCAATATTATTTCTAAGTACAGGATACCCGTTAGAATGCGTGTATTGATTGAACCCATCTTTCATTGCTTTATTTACAAGTTCAGTTAACTCTTCGCTCATTGAAAAATCGGGGAAGCCCTGACCAAGGTTAATGGCTTTGTATTGATTCGCTAAGCCACTCATAGTAGTAAATATGGTTTCGCCTAAAGCGGGAAGTTTTGGGTGGATGATCATAATTAAGTATAATGTATTATGTACAAGGTACAAGGTACATTGTAAATGTGCAAATGTTAGCATTTAACATATCGTCCAATATCCCAAGTGCGGCATCCTATGTCCATTAAAATGTTACAATTCAACCTTGTAATTCTCCGAAATTCTCTCGAAAATTGTGATATCAAAATGATATTAAATTAAATTTATATATGGAATCAGAAAAAATTACAAAAGCAATGTCGGGATACAGTATTCTCTTGCTTTTCTTTGTTTTAGTTGGCTTAGCAGTTTTTGCTGGGGTGAATCAAATTATTCCTTTGGCAATACTTTGCGCGGTAGTAGCATTTTTTATTTTGCCTGGGTTCTCAGTTGTTAATCCAAACGAGGGTTTAGTAATTACTTTATTCGGGGTGTATAAAGGAACTGTAAAGGAAAATGGTTTCTTATGGATGAATCCATTCTTTACAAAAAGAAAAGTTTCTTTAAGAGCGATGAACTTAAATGGCTCTCCAATTAAAGTAAACGATAAGGTTGGTAACCCTATTGAAATTGCTGCAGTAATTGTATGGCAGGTGAAAGATACTGCTAGAGCAGTATTTGAAGTAGATAATTATTTTCAATTTGTAGCAGTTCAATCTGAAGCTGCAGTTAGAAGCTTAGCTGGTGCTTATCCTTATGATCATTTCGAAGATGAAGAATCGAGCATTACACTTCGTGCAGGGACTCAAATTGTGAATGAAAAATTAGAAGATGAATTAAACGAGCGTTTAAGTAGAGCAGGTATTCAAATTTTGGAAGCGAGAATTTCACACTTAGCTTATTCAGCTGAAATTGCTGGAGCTATGCTTCAACGTCAACAAGCGCAAGCTGTTGTTGCAGCTCGTAAAACTATTGTAGAAGGCGCTGTAGGAATGGTTGAGATGGCTTTAGAAAAATTATCAGAACGTAATATTGTTGATCTAGATGATGAACGTAAAGCAGCTATGGTAAGTAATTTGTTAGTGGTACTATGCGCTGAAAAATCTGTTAGCCCGGTTGTAAATACAGGTAGTATATATTAAATATTATGTCTGAAAAAAAAGCATTTGCACTTAGAGTGAGTCAGGAAATGATGAAGGAACTCGAGCGTTGGGCTGCAGAGGAGTTTAGAAGTGTGAACGGACAAATAGAATTTATTTTACACGAAGCTGTAAAAGCTCGTAAGAAAAAAAGCAAAAATGCCAAGTGATTACTTGGCATTATGTTTTTCTTTCCATTGTTGACTAAAGGATTTTTGTTCGAAGCTTGGGAGTGCTCTGCGCTTACCCCAAGATCCTTTGAAGAACATTTTCATAAACTTGTTTTTCCATTGTCCTCCAATCATATCTGTTAGTTTTCTACTAACCATACTTCGTTTCCACATCATCCATCCAAAAGATTCTGCTTTAGTAGTGTGACCATGGTCAACGGCATCTCTTCGATTGTATAATAATACTTTGTGAATATCAATTTTAACTGGGCATACTTCAGAACAATTGCCACATAAGCTAGAAGCGTAGCTTAAATGTTTAAACTCTTCCATGCCTTTTAAATGTGGTGTGATGATACTTCCAATAGGTCCCGAATAAGTAGTATCATATGTATGTCCGCCGATGTTTTTATAAACCGGACAAGCATTTAAACATGCACCACAACGAATGCAATATAAAGCTTGACGTTGATCCTTTTGTGCTAATAGATTACTTCTTCCATTATCTAAAAGGATTACATACATTTCTTCTGGTCCATCTGTTTCGTGAATTTGTTTTGGTCCGTTTAGCAGTGTATTATATACTGTTAAGTTTTGTCCAGTACCTCGAGTAGAAAGTAAAGGCCAAAATAAATTCAAATCGTTTATTGATGGGATAACTTTTTCAATACCAACCAAAGCGATATGGATTTTCGGGAAACAGGTAGTTAATCTAGCATTTCCCTCATTTTCTGTAATCGCTATACTTCCTGTATCAGCCACTAAATAATTAGCGCCAGAAATACCTACATCTGCACGTAAATACTTTTCTCTAAGTAATTCTCTAGCTTTTAATGTAAGCTCAGTAGGAGTGGCATCGACTGGAGTTCCGAACTTTTCGTGAAACAACTTTGCAATATCTTCTTTGGATAAATGCATTGCTGGTGTTACAATATGATAAGGCTTCTGCCCAAGTAATTGTACGATGTATTCCCCAAGGTCTGTTTCAATAGATTCAATATGATTTTTCTCTAAAAATTCATTTAACTCTATTTCTTCACAAGCCATCGATTTAGATTTTACAATCATTTTCGCATTAGCTTGTTTCATTATTTTTAGAATTTCTTTTTGGGCTTCCTTGGTATCATTCGCCCAAATTACTTTTCCTCCTTTGCGCATGAAATTACTCTCGAACTCTAATAAATAGCGATCGAGATTTTCCATTACTTTCCACTTCGTAGCGTTAGCTTTTTTACGAGCGTATTCTAAGTTTTCGAATTGCAATAAACCTTTATCTACCGAAGAATTATACTTCGATATATTGAAATTTATTTTCCTACGATGCTCTATATCGAAGGCTTTCGTAGCACTCTTATCTAAAAACTTATCGGCAATGGATGTCATTATTATTTTTCACGATTACGTTCTGGGAAATCATTTTTCTTATCTACTACCACACGTTTATCTCTGTTCGCAACCTCCCAAGCAGTTAAAAATACTAATTGTGCACGCTTAGCTAACATAGGGAAAGTAATTTTACTAACTTCATCACCTTCTTTATGGTAATCTTCGTGTACACCATTAAAAAAGAAAATAATTGGGATGTTGTTTTTCGCGAAATTATAATGATCAGATCTGTAGTAAAACATATTCGGATCATTAGGGTCGTTATATTTATAATCTAAGTTGATATCAGCTTCTTCACCAGCACGCACATTTATTTCGTGTAATTCAGAACTTAATTTATCTGAACCTATAACATATACATAATTGGTGTCTTTAGAGTGAGCTTCATCAATTCTTCCAACCATATCGATATTCAAATCGGCAACTGTTTTTTCTAAAGGAACAACAGGATGATCAGTGTAGTAAAGCGAACCAAGCAATCCTTTTTCTTCACCAGAAACAGCCATAAAAATGATATTTCTTTTAGGCGAATGTCCTGCTTTTTTAGCATCCATAAATGCTTGTGCAATTTCAATTAAAGAAACTGTTCCAGAACCATCATCATCTGCTCCATTAAACACTTTCCCATCAGTAACACCAATATGATCATAATGTGCAGTAACAAACAAATACTCATCCGTTATACTAGAACCAGGAATCATTCCGAGTACATTATCAGAATAAACTTGTTGCTCAATAAAGCTAATATTTACATTGATTGTACTTTTAAGTGTTAAGTTGAAGTTAGGTTTTTTACTAGAACTCAATTTGGCAATAGCTTTATTGTATGTTTTCTTGTTAGGAGCTAAAAGCTCGTCAGCTAGCTCCGAACCTCCTGTAATTACAGGGATATCAGTTGAGTTCTTATTTTTATAGGCTAGCGTAAGCGAACTGCTTTCTAGTTGATGTTTGTAAAAAGTTTTGTATTTATTGTAATCCTGATCGATATAAATAATTAAAGAAGGATTTAGTTTACGGATCTCTTCTATTTTAAATTTTTTATCAGACCATTTAGATTTTGTACCATCTGTTTTGATGAAATAATTTCCATCTACTTTAGGCTCACCACTTAGTACAACTACAACCTTATTCGCAACATCAATATCTTTAAAGGAATTATAGCTTTCTTCTTTAATACCATACCCAACGAATACGATTGAGTTGCTTAGAAGCTCTATGCTCAGTCTATCTTTTGCTACTGTAAAATCTTCGCCGATTTGCATTTCATGTTGGTTAACAAGTAGCTTTCTACTAGCTAATACTTTTTGAACTAATGCAATATCTTGTTTATATCCAGCAGCTGAAGGAGGGATTAGTCCTAATTTTTGAAATTCATTTTGAATATAAGCTGAAGCTTTACGTTGCCCTTCTTTACCCGTTTCTCTGCCTTCATATTCGTCGGAAGCTAATATACTTAAGTGTTTGTATAAATCTTTCGTATCAATGCTTTTTAAGTAAGGCATTGCTTGTTCGAAATTTTGAGCAAACCCAATTTTTAACAAAAATGAGCATGCAAAGAGTAGGGTGTATTTTTTCATAATTAGCAATTTATTTTATCGACGCGGTTCGCATGGCGACCGCCTTCAAATGCTGTATTTATAAAGGTACTTGTAATTTCTTTTGCTTGTTCAGGTGTAGTAAAACGAGCTGGAATACAAACGATGTTTGCGTTATTATGTTGACGTGCTAGCGATGCTAAAGGCACATCCCAGCAGATTGCAGCACGAATATCCTTATGTTTGTTTGCTGTAATTGCAACTCCATTTGCGCTACCACAAATTAAAATTCCTAAATCATGTTCATTTGCTTGAACAGCTGTTGCTAAAGGGTGCACAAAATCAGGGTAATCCACTGAATCAGCATTAAACGGACCGAAATCTTTTACTTCGTGACCTGCTGCTTTTAGCATAGGTATTAGCATTTGTTTGTACTCATATCCGGCGTGGTCGCCACCAATTGCAATTTTCATTTTGTTATAATTTAGTTTGAATAAAATTCTCTCTCTTCAATTAATTTTTTCTTCTGTACTCTTGCCGACACAAAAATACTGATTTCGAATAGGAAATATAAAGGTGCTGCTACCAATAGTAATGTTGGAGCATCAGGTGTAGGTGTAATAAAGGCAGCTATTAAAATAATAATGAAGAATGATATCCTTCTATTGCTACGCATAAATTGAGGTGTCATCATACCCATTTTCGATAAGAAATATATGATGATGGGTAACTCAAATACTAAACCAGTAGCTAATGTTAGCATAGCAACAGTTGACAGATAAGAATCCAATGTAATTTGATTTACTATTTCATCACTAATTACATAACTACCCAAGAAGTTAACCGACATTGGTGTGATGATAAAATATCCGAAAAGTATACCAGTTAGGAATAAAAACGAGCCGTAAAATATTAAACCTCTTGCATTTTTTCTTTCTTTTTTATGTAAACCTGGTTTGATGAACTGCCATAACTCCATTAATAAGTATGGGAATCCTAAAACAAAACCCACGTAAAAAGAAGCTGTAAGATGCAAATTAAACTGACCAGCCATGGTATTATTCATGATGGTGAAATTTATTTTATCGATGCATAAACCAGCGTCCAAGTTATAATATTGTTGAAGTTTGCAAAGCATTCTATATGTCCAAAAATCGGTACGTTTTGGTCCGAAGATGATGGTATCGAATAAAATATCTTTGTAAAAGAATGCGACTAAAGCTAGGGTAATAATTACTGCTGAAGAACGAACAAGGTGCCAACGAAGCGACTCCAAATGATCTACGAACGACATCTCCGAATTGGGATCTGTAGCGCTACGGAACTTATCTAAAAAACTTGCCATATAATGAGGTCAAATTTAAACAAAAAAAGCGGACCGAAGTCCGCTTTTGATTATTCTGTGAAGTCGAATGTTTCTAAGAATTTTGTGGTGAAATTCCCTGCTCTGAAATTAGGGTCTTTCATTAACTTTAAGTGGAATGGGATAGTGGTTTTAACACCTTCAATCACAAATTCACTTAATGCACGCTCCATTGTACAAATTGCTTCATCTCTTGTTTGTGCAACACAAATCAATTTTGCAATCATAGAGTCGTAGTTTGATGGAATGGTATAACCCGCATAAACGTGAGTGTCAACACGTACACCATGGCCACCAGGTGAGTGGAAATGAGTGATTTTTCCAGGGCAAGGGCGGAAGTTATTCCAAGGATCTTCAGCGTTGATACGGCATTCAATGGCATGCATTGTTGGCTCGTAGTTTTTACCTGAAATTGGAATTCCAGCTGCCACTTTAATTTGTTCTTTTATTAAGTCGTAGTTGATAACTTCTTCTGTAACGGGGTGTTCTACTTGGATACGAGTATTCATTTCCATAAAGTAGAAATTACGATGTTTATCTACCAAGAACTCGATAGTTCCAGCACCTTCGTAATTTACCGCTTGAGCACCTTTAACAGCAGCCTCACCCATTTTCTGACGTAATTCTGGAGTCATGAATGGGGAAGGTGATTCTTCTACTAATTTTTGGTGACGACGTTGAATAGAGCAATCACGTTCAGATAAGTGACAAACTTTTCCAAATTGATCACCAACAACTTGAATTTCTATATGACGAGGGTCTTCAATAAATTTCTCTAAGTAGATACCATCGTTGCCGAAAGCAGCACCTGCTTCTTGACGAGCAGAGTCCCATGCAGCTTCGAAATCTTCATCTTTCCAAACGATACGCATACCTCTACCACCACCGCCGGCAGTAGCTTTCAGGATTACTGGGTATCCAATTTCATTTGCAACTACTATACCTTGTTTAACATCAGAAAGTAAACCATCTGAGCCAGGAATAGTAGGAACACCTGCAGCTTTCATCGTATCTTTTGCGGAAGCTTTATCGCCCATGCCGTTGATTTGCTCAGGAGTTGCTCCAATAAATTTGATACCATAATCTCTGCATATTTGAGAGAATTTTGCGTTTTCAGAAAGGAATCCATAACCAGGATGGATCGCATCTGCATTAGTAATTTCTGCAGCAGAAATTAAATTTGGGATGCTTAAGTAAGAATCCTTGCTAGGTGCAGGACCAATACATACGGCTTCATCAGCAAAACGTACATGAAGGCTATCTCTATCTGCAGCTGAATAAACAGCAACAGTTTTGATTCCCATCTCTTTACACGTTCTGATAATTCTCAGCGCGATTTCGCCACGGTTGGCTATTAATATTTTTTTAAACATGAGTGCAATTTGAAGGTTAAAAAAATAATACGATGATTACATTGGTTCAACTAGGAACAAAGGTTGATCGTATTCTACAGGACTAGCATTGTCTACTAAAATCTTAACAATTCTACCTGAAACTTCTGACTCAATTTCGTTGAATAATTTCATTGCCTCGATGATACAAACTACCTTACCAGTTCCAACTTCATCGCCAACATTTACAAATGCAGGTTTATCAGGAGATGATGAACGGTAGAAAGTTCCAATCATAGGAGATTTAATCGTGATTAAATTAGATGCTTCCGCAGGAGCTGCTGCTGGTGCTGGAGCCGCTGCTGGAGCAGGTGCCGCAACTGGTGCTGCAATTTGTTGAACCGGAGCTGCTGCAGGAACTGTAGCAGTTACTACTACTGGAGCATTACCCGCTGCCTTAATCGTAATTTTAAAGTCTTTGCGATCAATTGATACCTCGCTAACCCCAGATTTCGCGACGAACTTTATCAGTTCTTGTATTTCTTTAATATCCATATCCTTTTTTATTTATTTATCTGTTTAAGTATTTTATTTTCTATTAAACTCACTACTCACTACTCTTTACTATCATAGGCCCATTTAATATAAACTGAACCCCAAGTAAATCCACCACCAAATGCAGCTAGGATAATATTATCGCCTTTGTGCAATTGTTTTTCCCATTCCCACAAACATAATGGAATAGTTCCATTAGTAGTGTTTCCATAACGATGAATATTTAACATTACTTTTTCAGGCCCAACGCCCATTCTATTCGCTGTAGCGTCTATGATTCTTTTATTTGCTTGATGTGGTACTAACCAAGCGATATCATCAGCAGTTAGATTGTTTCTTTCCATAATTTCGGCAGAAACATCAGCCATATTTGTAACTGCAAATTTAAATACTGACTGACCTTCTTGGTAAACGTAATGTTCTTTAGCGTCAACAGTAGCGTGAGATGCAGGTTTTACAGAACCACCAGCTTTTTGGTGTAAATGAATTCTACCTGAGCCATCACTTTTAAGAATTGCATCTTGAATTCCGTTTTCATCTTTGCTAGGCTCCAATAAAACAGCACCAGCGCCATCACCAAAAATGATACAAGTTGTACGGTCTTCGTAATTGATAATCGACGACATTTTATCTCCACCAACAACTATAACTTTTTTGTATGTTCCTGCTTCAATAAATTTCGCACCAGTATTTAGTGCGTATATAAATCCTGAACAAGCTGCATTTATGTCAAAACTGAAAGCATTTTTTGCACCTACTTTATCTGTAATAACATTTGCTGTAGCAGGGAATTGATAATCTGGAGTAGTAGTAGCGCAAATAAGTAAATCGATTTCAGAAGCATCAATTCCTCTTTTCGCAAGAAGTCCTTTTACTGCTTCGGCTCCCATATCGGATGTTCCTAAGCCTTCACCTTTTAGTATTCTACGCTCTTGGATACCTGTTCTAGACTGAATCCATTCGTCGGTAGTATCTACTAATTTTTCTAACTCTGCGTTTGTAAGCACATAGTCTGGAACATATCCATTAACAGCGGTTATAGCTGCGAGTGTTTTGGTATTGCTCATTGTATTAAAAAAAATATCCCGCAGGACTGTTGCGGGATTAAATATAGATTATTATTTAAAAAAATTAGTTATAACGAGCCTTAATTTTTTCAGTTAATTTCGACTGAACCATCTCTTTGCAAAGAAGAATCATGTTCTTTATCGCTATATCGTTTGAGATTCCATGACCCACAACTACCGGAGCATTAACTCCTAATACTGGGCTTCCTCCGTAATTTTCGTAATTAAATCGGTCGAAAAACTCACTTTTCATCCCTTGTCCAATTGTTAAATCGTGGAAAGTTTCAGCAAGTTTCAAGACAACATTTCCAGTAAATCCATCACAAACGATTACATCTGCTTTATCGTTGAATAAATCTCTTCCTTCGATATTACCAATAAAATTAATGTCTGTAGAGTCTTTGAATAGAGGGTAAGTTGCTTGCGTAAGTATACTTCCTTTTTCTGCTTCTTCTCCGATATTAAGTAATCCTACTTTCGGAGATTTTGTATTGAAAACAGTTTCCATGAACATAGAACCCAGAACACCGAATTGTAACAACATTTCTGGTTTACAATCAGCATTTGCTCCAACGTCTAACATTACACCAAAACCACCATGTTCTTTAGGGATATACGTGCAAATAGCAGGACGGCTCATACCAGGTATAGCTTTTACGCTAAACATAGAACCAACAAGCATAGCGCCTGAGTTTCCTGCACTTGCAAATGCATCAATTTTACCTTCTTTTAATAGGTAAAAACCTACAGCAATACTTGATTTTTGCTTTTGGGTAAGGGCTTTAGCAGGATGTTCGCCCATTTCGATAACTTCTTCCGTATGCACAAAATCAAACTGATCGGCAGGAATGCCTTGTTCAGATAGAATTGATAATGCTGCTTGTTGGTCGCCAATAAGCACGATACGGCAGTCTGCTGGGACATCCTTATAAGCTAAAATTGCTCCTAAGACCGTAGCCTTGGGAGCAAAATCGCCACCCATGATATCTATACCGATTCTCATGAATATTTAGTTTTTTAGTTAGCTGCGTTTTCTACGATCATCTTGCCTTTGTAGTACAAGTTACCGTCAACAGTGTATGCACGATGTGGCATGTGTACTGTACCAGTAGTTTGGCAAGTAACCAAAGCAGAAGCTACCGCTTTATAATGAGTTCTTCTCTTGTCTCTTCTCGATTTCGAAAGTTTGCGTTTTGGATTTGGCATGGCTCAAATATTTATTATCTATTAATTATCTCTTAATTTTTTCAATGCTTCCCATCTAGGGTCGATTGTTATTTCCGGACCTTGTTCTTCTTCACTTTGCAAGCTTAATCGTTTAAGTATTGCTATTGTTTCAGGGTTACATCCCGGTGTTCCATCTTCATTATCAGCATGCATATGCACAAATGGGATGGCTACTACTATAAATTCGTACAAGTGGTTCGCTAAGTGTATTTCATGTTCTGATCTTGGAAGAATTACAATTTCTTCCGTTTCTTCTTCCTCTTCCTCACCAAATTTAAAGATCAATCGATCATTAGTGTGCAGAGGACTGAAATACTGTTCGTTACAGCGGTCACAAGTTAATTCTACTTCTCCTTTTATTACGAAATCCAATACAAACATTGTTTCTTGTTTGTTGAACTCCAATTCCACCTCTAAAGTGGCTTTTTGGATCGGAGAGTACTCAAATTCTTTAAAGAACGAATCATCAATCTTAAAATCGAACTGATGTTTACCGTTTTTTAAACTGGTAAACGGGATTGAAAATGCTTTCAGCCTGTTCATTTCTATTTTTTAAGAGCCTGCAAATGTATAAAAACTAATTGGAAAAAGAAACGATTTTTTAAAAAACCTATTCTCCTCTATCTCTCGACAACTTATGGATTTTCAATGGATTGGCATTGATTTCCTCGAATTCTCTGCGTTTACGTATAATATCAAGCGCTTTATAGATTGCTTCTCGGAACGAAGATTCTGATGCAATGTTCTTCCCAGCGATATCGTATCCAGTACCATGAGCAGGAGATGTTCTTACGAATGGTAGACCAGCTGTAAAATTAACACCTTGATCATAAGAAAGGCTTTTAAATGGGATTAAACCCTGATCATGATACATAGCAAGCACCCCATCAAACTGAGAATACTTGTGATTTCCGAAGAATCCATCTGCCGAATACGGCCCAAATGCTAAGATCCCTTTATGGTTTGCTTTTTCTAAGGCTGGTATTATTGTTTTTTCTTCTTCGTGGCCGATTGCTCCGCTATCACCAGCATGTGGATTCAATCCTAAAACGGCTATTTTTGGCTTTCTAACTCCGAAATCCTGACGAAGAGAGTCGCTTAACAAACTTAATTTATGAACGATTTTTTCTTGTGTGATGGCATGAGCAACATCTTTTAAAGCAACATGCCCTGTTACAAATCCAATTTTAAGATGGTCGTTCACCATTAACATCATCGATTCCTTCTTTTCAGTAATCGATTGTAAATATTCTGTATGACCGGGGAACTCAAATCCTGCTTGCTTTACATTATGTTTATTAATCGGAAGAGTTACTAATCCGTCTATTTTACCAGCATTTAAGTCCTCAGCAGCTCTTTTTAGCGCAATGAAAGAGTATTTGCCAGCAGTTTCCGTAGAAACCCCGATATCAATCTTCACTTCATCTTGCCAACAGTTAATCAAATTTGCTCTTTTAGGGTTGCTCTGAGATGCATCATTGATAATATTGAAACTAAAATCTTGGATGCCTAAAAGTTTTCTATGAAATGAAGTTGCTTTTGAAGAGCCATATACAATAATATCGCAAAGCTCTGTAATGCGTGTATCTATTACTGTTTTCAGAAGAACTTCAATTCCAATTCCATTAATATCACCAATACTTACCCCTATTTTTATTTTATTTTGTTCAGACATGTGCACATTCATTTTTTCATTATAGGCGCAAATTAACTAAAATTGTCAGTAATAATAAACCATTCTATATGCAAGTACGTGCGAAGAAGCATCTTGGTCAGCATTTCCTGACTGATAAAAGAATAGCAGAGAAGATTGTTGCTGGACTTGCTCCGAGTGAACAGAAAAAATTTGTTTTAGAAGTTGGTCCAGGTATGGGCATACTTACAGATTTTTTAGTGCTAAATGAAAACTTACACCTAAAGGTTGTTGATATCGATACAGAATCGATTGCTTATTTAGAAAATAAATACCCGACCTTAACTAATGATATAATTTCTGCGGATTTCTTAAAGCTACCATTAGACAATGTTTTTGAAAACGTCAGTAAAATCAGCATAATCGGCAATTTCCCCTATAATATTTCATCTCAAATTTTATTTCATGCCATTGATTATGCAGAAGTTGTAGATGAAATAGTAGGCATGTTTCAGAAAGAAGTTGCTGAAAGGGTAGCATCAGCTCCAGGGTCGAAAGAATATGGAATATTAAGCGTATTGGTGCAAGCATATTATCATGTTGATTATATGTTTACAGTAGCGCCAGGAGTTTTTAACCCACCGCCAAAAGTAAAATCTGGTGTAATTAAAGCAGTGCGTAGAACAGATGACGTTTTTCAAGGAGTAGATGAAAAGATGTTTAAAAGCATAGTGAAGATGGGGTTTAATCAACGTAGAAAAACATTGAGAAATGCATTGAGATCTTATTTGAAATCTGAAATTATTAATGATCCAGTTTTCGATTTAAGAGCAGAGCGATTAAGCGTTGATGATTTTGTTCAACTCACAAAATTAATTTCAAATCAATGAGAATTTTAATTGTAGATGATGTGCATGAAATTTTTCATCAACTGATGAAAGCTAATGGACATGAGGTTTTCGAAGCCTTTGATATTTCGAAAGAAGAATTAATAATAAATATTACTGAATACGATGCATTGGTAGTTCGATCAAAATTTTTCATTGATAAAACAATTATCGATGCGATGAAAAGTAAATTTATTATTTGCAGAGCAGGTGCTGGAATGGATAATATTGATGAAGAATACGCGAAGTTGAAAAATATAATTTTACTGAACGCTCCAGAGGGCAATAGAGACGCAGTTGCCGAGCATGTAGTTGGAATGCTTTTGGGTTATGCTCGAAATATTTCTAAATCGGATTCGGAGATTCGAAATGGAATTTGGTTGAGGGAGGAAAACAGAGGATTCGAATTAAAAGGAAAGACAATTGGAATTATTGGCTATGGAAACACAGGGAAGTCCTTAGCTAAGAAACTTTCAGGGTTTGAAATGAAAGTTATAGCTTATGATAAGTATTTGTCTAATTATTCAGACGATTATGCTTCACAAGTGTCTATAAATGAGTTGAAAGAAAACTCAGACATTATCAGCTTACACATCCCATTAACGTCAGAAACAAGTCATTATATTAACATTGAATTCATACAATCATTATCAAAAAAGCCATTTATGATCAATGCTTCCCGAGGAAAAGTCATTAAAACGTCAGATTTATTGTTAGGGATTAAAAGTGGCAAACTCTTGGGGGCAGCTTTAGATGTGTTAGAAAATGAACACATTAGCAACTTAGATGGAGTTGAAAAAGAATGGTTTGATGAGTTAGTAAAATCGCAAAAAGTGCTTTTAACTAGTCATATTGCAGGTTGGACAACAGAATCTTATTATAAAATTTCGGAGGTTTTGGCTCAAAAACTACTCAAACAGCATTATTCTTTGTAAGTTGTTGAAAACGAAAAATATAAGAGTATAGATATTCCTAGGGATAAAATAAAGTGTAACATTTATCTTACTTTTATTTGGAAATAACGTTTTTTAACGATTATCTTTATGATTATTATAATTTAAAAACCCTTAGATCAATATTATGATGAGAAAGTTCTACGCATTCTTAATCTTGTTATCTATTGCCTATAGTGGTTCATTGTTTGCACAAAGTGGTGCAGGTGAATTACGAGGTAAAGTACAAGATGCAAAGACAAAAGAGGGGATTCCGTTTGCAGCGGTAATTGTGGAATCAAATGGTTCGCAAGTAGCAGCGCAGCAAACAGACTTTGATGGTAATTTTGTCATCAAGCCAATCCTCCCAGGAAAGTATGATGTTCGAGTGAAGATCATTGGTTACAACGAGCGAGTAATTAGCGGTGTAATCATCACTTCTAACAAGCAGACTTATGTAAACCCAGACCTATCTGCTAATGTTCGAAACATTCAAGAGGTTACCGTATCTGATTACGCGAAGCCATTGATTGAAAAGGACAATACTACAGCAGGGGGAAGTTTGAACTCTGACGAGATTAAGAAGTTACCAACGCGTAACATCAACTCATTAGTTTCAACAACTGCCGGTGTATACCAAGCAGACGAAGGTGCAGCTTTAAGTGTTAAAGGTTCACGTTCTGATGCGAACGATTACTACATCGATGGTGTTAAAGTAAGAGGTACAACAAACTTACCACAAGGAGCGATTGAGCAAATCAACGTTATTACAGGTGGTGTGCCGGCACAATACGGTGATGCTACTGGAGGTATCGTTACAATCACTACAAAAGGTCCTTCTAAAAAATTCAACGGTTCTGTGGAAGCAGCGACTTCAGAATTTTTAGATGGTTACGGTTATAACTTGGTGAGTGGTATTTTAAGTGGTCCGATTTTAGTTAAAAACAAAGGCACAGAGTCTGAACGATCATTAATAGGTTTCTTTGCATCTGCTGAGTTAGAAACAAAGCGTGATCAAAATCCATCGTATGTTGGTGCTTACAAAGCTAAATCTGACTACCAAGATTATATAAAGAAAAATCCAGGTCAGTATATCCTTACTACTACAGTACAAGGAACTGATACTACAACAAGTTTGAAGCGTGTGCCAACTGGTAACTTTTCTACATTAAATAATTTAGATAAAGTTAAAGCTCAAGACGACAATGAAAACAGAAACTTAAACTTTAGTTTAAGATTAGATTACCAACCTAATTTGAATAACATCTTTGCATTAGGTTTTTCTGGATCTAACCAACGTCAAAGAGTTTACTCCAGAGCCAATATGCTTTTCAATTCTGAAAACAACGCTGTAGTAAATAGAAATAATTATAGAATTTTTGGTAGATACACTCAGAAATTTAATCAATCAACAGATGAATCAAAAGCATTATTGAAGAATGCTTACTATACAGTTCAAGCTGACTTTAGTAGAGATTATATTATTCAACAAGATATCAATCATAAAGATAAGTTCTTCAATTATGGACATGTTGGTTCATATACAACAGACAAGAAAAATTATATTGGTATTTCAGATGCTAATAGAGATAACAAGCTAGATACCTTAATTGGATCAGATGGCAAAACTTATACTTTATCTAATTTGAGATATGAAACTTCTGGTGGAAAAATTGACACAGCATTACATTATTCATCAGCAGGATCATCAAATCCAACTGTTGCAGTTTACAATGACAACTTAAATGATTTCTTGTTACAATCATTTGGTTCAAATGATTTTACAAACTTGACTCAATTTCAAGGTTTGACAGGTATTCTAAATGGTGGTGCTCCTCAAACTATTTATGGAGGTTTATTTAACTCACCAGGTACTATTTCCAATGTATATGATATTCAAAACAGAGATCAATATAGAGTATCAGCAATGGCATCTGCAGATTTAAAAGGTCATGCAATTCAAGTTGGTATTGAATATGAGCAAAGAATCGAAAGTAGATTCCGTATTAATCCGAGAGGATTATGGGGTCAGATGAGAGCTCAACAAAATGCTTACATGAGATTAGATCAAACAGGTATAGATTGGAATGCGAAAACAATTGATGTAACTGGTTCTAACGTTACATTGGTAAACGATAATACATTCTTGTTATCTACACAAACTGGTTTTAATGAAGATGCAACACAATTTGCAAAGTCAATTAGAGCAAAATTAGGAAAAGGAGCAGGTGAGTTTGTCGATATTGATTCTTATGATCCAAGTACTTTTTCAATTAGTATGTTTGATGCTGCTAATTTAATTGACAACTTAAACCCTTCAGGTTTAGCTTATACATATTTTGGATACACTTATGATGGTAAAAAATCATCAGGCACTTCAACTATGGAAGATTTCTTAGCTGATCCAATGAATCGCCCAGTTAGTGCATTCCGCCCTATTTATACAGCTGGATATATTCAAGATAAATTTACTTATAAAGATATCGTGTTCAACTTAGGGGTTCGTATCGACCGTTTCGATGCTAACCAACAAGTATTAAAAGATAAATACTCATTATTTGAAACTAGATCTGCTGGTGAATTACCATCAACTATTACTAGACCTTCAAATATTCCTGCTAGCGCAACAGTTTATGTTGATGATGCTGGTGTATCAACTCCAACAGTAGTTAGAGGATATAGAGTAGGTGATGTATTTTACGATGCAAGCGGAAACATTGTACAAGATTACTTAGAAGTAAAAAGTTTAACTAATGGTAGAGCTACACCTTGGTTAGTAAGTTCTGCGGTAGATTCATTAGGAAATGGTAAATTAACAAACGGAGCGTTTAAAGATTACGAGCCTCAAACTCAAATTATGCCTCGTATAGCTTTCTCATTCCCTATATCTGATGAAGCAAACTTCTTCGCGAACTATGACGTGTTAACTCAACGTCCTAGAACAAACGTATACGCAAATCCTATTGTTTACTATTTACAATATTTACAAAAACAATCACAAATTATTGTTAGTCCAGACATTAAGCCTGAGAAAACAATTAACTACCAATTTGGATTTAAACAAAGATTAGGTCAAACTTCAGCATTAACGTTAACTGCGTTTTACAAAGAGTTGAAAGATAACTTCCAACAAGTACAAATTGCAAACGCTTACCCTGCTTCATACTTGACATACACAAATCGTGACTTTGGAACAATCAAAGGGTTTACATTACAATACGATTTACGTCGTACGAACAATTTAATGGTAAACGCAGCCTATACATTGCAATTTGCAAACGGTACTGGTTCGAATACAAACTCAGCTGCTAACTTAATTTCAAGTGGAGAATCTGAGCCAATTCGTGTAGCTATTCCATTAGATTACGATCAACGTCACACAATTGTAACTACTATCGACTACCGTTATGGTTCAGGTGCTAGTTATACTGGTCCAGTAGCATTAAAGAGTGTATTAGAAAACTTTGGTGTTAACTTAATCGTTAGAGCTGGTTCTGGTACTCCTTACTCTAGAATTTCATTAGAGAAAGTACAAGATTTATTAAGTGCTGATGATACTCGTTTCAGAAGATTAATTGGAGAAATTAACGGTTCTAGATTACCTTGGCAATATAACATGGACTTACGTGTAGATAGGGACATCATGATTACTTCTAAAGGTACTGACGGAAAAGGAAGAGAAACTTCATTAAACGTTTATGTATTAGTACAAAACTTGTTAGATGCTAGACGTGTAGCTTCAGTATATCCTGCAACAGGCTTGCCTGATGACGATGGTTATTTAACATCATCTCAAGCTGCAGATTATTTAAATAACATTGGTAATGATGGTGCAGTTCAATCATACATGGATTTATATAAAATTTCTATGAATGATCCAGGAAACTTCCGTTTACCTAGAGTAATAAGAGTTGGTGCTATTTATAACTTCTAACGGAAAGGAATAAGAAAATGAGAAAAAATATAAATAGAATATTTTTACTAGCAAGCTTAAGTAGTTTTTGTTTGCTACTTGGTTTAGAAACCGCTTCTGCCCGTTATTATACTGGTAAGAACTCAGGTCCTAAACCAACGAAGTCTGTAATGAAAGTTGCAGCAGGTTGTGATCCTCCGAAATCTCAAATCGATATCGATATCAACAACGTTAGAGCTAAATTATTTAACGGTGGTGATATGTGGTGGGATTTATTCGGTGGTGGAAACGCTAAATACGAAGTTCCAAAAGTTAATCCAGGTGATAGAAGTGTAAGTGCTTCTTTTGCTTCTGCATTATGGTTTGGAGGGGTTGATGATGGTAACCAATTGAAAACAGCTGGTCAAACGTATCGTCAACGTGGTATTGATTTTTGGCCAGGTCCATTGGATACTACTACAGCGGAAATTTCTTCAGATGTATGTCAAACTTGGGATAAACATTTCAATGTTTTACAACAAGATATCACATCATTTATTGGAGGTAAAGAAGCTACTCAAGGTATTTTAAATTGGCCAGGTAATGGTAATACTTCATTAGGTCAAGCACAATTCCTAGCACCA
>CAZYBY010000102.1:0-9874 GCA_964645385.1 uncultured Sphingobacterium sp. | reverse complement strand
TTTTATAATATACAATATCAATTTTACCAGCTTGTGGATCTATTTTTGAAAATTTGAATTTCAAACCAATATCATCAATACTTTTAGGTAAATCGAAAGGAATATTATTTTTAATGATATAAATTGGCTCTGCAATGTATTTTTTTCCTTTAGAAGTAACTTCTAGAACTGCAGCAACTGATATATCATTTTCCTCTAATTTAAGATCTTTAACTGGAACGTTATTCTTCAATGTTTTCAAACGAATATTATATCCATCGATGCTCATTGAATCGCCCATCGCAAAACTTAATGTTTTAGGTTCATCATAATTTTCATCATCCGAATGGCCATCGTGATCTTCGTGTTTTTCTTCTTTCTGAGGTACAGAACTAACGTGAGTGTAAACGTCGTGTAGTAAATAATGTTTAGTATCTGGAGAAGCTATTAATCCCATTTTCGGATTAATTTGAGCATTTGGATAAAGCATAAACTCACCTTTCACATTACCTTTAGAATCTAACTCCTTATAGTTTACTTCATAGTAGGTATTTGGAGCGATTGTAGTGTCGCCTAAATAAGTTACGATATAATTACTCATTTTTGTAGGCTCGTCTTTCCAAAGAAGAATATTTTCACGAGTGTTCTTCTCGTTAAATTCTTTACCATAAGAAAAGCCTGTATTGTTGATCGAAATTACTTCACTTTTAGAAGCAGCTATTAATGCACCAAGTAAAATAAATCCAAAACCAATATGAGCAACTGCTGAGCCTGCAAGTTTCATTTTGCCTTTAAATGCATCGAATAGAATTCTGATGTTTGCTAAAATGGTAAACAATGAAGCAAAAATCAAAAGCATATATGGTACATTTCTATAGAAATCGCCGAAGTAAGAAATCGTAGCAGTTAATAAAACAGATAATGCTAAGGCAACTAAAATGTTTCTAATAAATTTAGAACCATCTGTTTTTTTATACTTTAAATATTGGGCAAAACCTGATACTAATAAAATTAAAACAGCGATTGGAATTTGCCATTTGTTATAATGATCGATTACATCTGTTGGTGGAGCTACATTGGTTCCAAACACTTTATTTATAACAGGAATTGAAGTGGTAAGAATTACTTGGAAACAAGAAATACTCAGCATAATAGCTCCAATAAACAACCAAAATTCTCTAGAATAAGTTGCTTCGTCTTTTTTCGTAATCGGGAATGATTTCCAGTTTTTCACCATCAACCAAACGCCTAAAAACAAGAATACTAAAATGTAAATCACTAATTGACCTGACATTCCTAAATCTGTGAAAGCATGCACAGAGGCATTTCCTAAAATTCCACTTCTAGTTAAGAATGATGCATATAAAACCAAAACATAACTGATGAATACCAGAAAAAGAGAGGTGAAATATGAATGACCAGAGTGCTTGTAAGCTAACATAACGTGCACTGCAGCTATTAACGTTAACCAAGGAATCAGCGAAGCATTCTCAACAGGATCCCAAGCCCAGAAACCACCAAAGTTCAAGGCTTCGTATGCCCAGAAAGAACCCATGATAATTCCAGTTCCTAATATCATTACGGCAAACAACGACCATGGTAATGCAGGCTTCATCCATTCATCGAACTTCTTTCTCCAAATTCCTGCAATAGCAAATGCGAAAGGTACTACCATTGAAGCAAAACCTAAGAATAAAGTTGGGGGATGAATGACCATCCAATAGTTTTGAAGTAATGGATTTAACCCATTACCATCTTTTATCATTGTAAGATAATCTGCACGTTGGAAAATTGGAGCTTGTAATGCCTCTCGAAGCAGGATAAAGGGAGTACTACCGATTCCATGCCCGAAAACATTTACACCAAGCAACATTGAAGTAATGAATACTTGAGAAAGTAAAACAATACTTAACACTGAAGATTCCCATTCGCCACCTTTTTTAAGTATGAACCAAGAAAGAACCATTTGCCAGAAAGCCCATAACAAGAAGCTACCCTCTTGTCCTTCCCAGAAGCACGAAACAACATACTCTACAGGTAATGTTCTAGAAGAGTGAGCCCAAGCATAATGGTATTCGAATAGATGATTACCTATAATGTATGCCAAGCTGACAATGATACCTATAATCGCTACGCTATGAATATAGAATGAAATTCTAGCTAAGCTTTTCCAAGAATCGTCTTTTTTGTGTTGAGCAAAGAAATAGGCAATGCTTGAAAACAATGCTGTTGCGAAGGAAATGATTATAAAAAATTGGCCCAAATTTCCGGGCCATAAATTTTCTCCAATATATTGTATATCCATGAATCAGTTTGAAATCTTAAATTCTAAAAAGAATTAAGAAGCTTTAAATTCTTTAGTTTCGATTTTATCGTTGGTGTATTTAGAAGGACATTTCATTAAAATTTTATCAGCATGAAATTCCTCACCTTGCATTTTTCCAGTGATTACGATTTGCTCAGAGCGTTCAAAATCTTGAGGTTTTGTACCACTGAATACCACTTTGCATTCTTTACCTTTGTTATCAGTTAAGTAAAACGAAAAATAATTTGCATCCTTAACTGGATCGTAAGTCATCTCTTTGCTTTTTACCAGCTTGCCTACCACGTGTATTTCAGAACCATTTTCGATGGCTTCATCAAAATTTCCATAAGTACTAGAGTCTGCAAAAGTGCTTAAAATAGCACCAATTGCAACGGCAATGATTACTAGTAAAATGATATGGCTTTTTTTCATAACTATTAATGAATTTAATGGTACAAATTTACTGATAATTAAGGCTAAAAACGAAATAAATATGGCTGAATAGGTTTATTTAAAAGCTTAAGCCATCACTTCAGAACGGTTTCTTTCCCCAATTTGTTGACGCCACATTGCATAATACAAGCCTTTGCCCTCTAAAAGGTCCTCATGCTTACCTTGTTCGATGATATTTCCTCGTTCAAGTACATAAATTCTATCGGCATGCATTATTGTTGACAAACGGTGAGCAATCATTATGGTTATATGATTATCACCACTTGAAACTTCTTTAATTGTTTCGTTAATTTCATCCTCAGTTAAAGAATCTAATGCTGATGTTGCTTCATCAAATACAAGTAAGTTTGGCTTACGCAACAAAGCTCTAGCAATTGATAAGCGTTGTTTTTCACCACCAGAAACTTTAACACCACCCTCACCTATCATAGAGTCTAATCCCTTATCTGCTCTCGCTAATAAATTTTGACAAGCTGCTTTCATTAAAACATCATGACATTCTTGATCAGTTGCATTCGGATTAACGAACAATAAATTTTCTCGTATAGTTCCAGCGAAAAGTTGTGTATCTTGAGTTACGAATCCAATTCTTTCACGCATCAAATCTAAATCAATCTCCTTGCCCGAAACTGTATTGTAAAAGATTTGGCCTTCAATAGGCTGATACAAACCAACCAAAAGTTTCACTAAGGTTGTTTTACCCGATCCCGAAGGTCCAACAAATGCAATAGTTTCACCTGCTTTAACGCTAAAGTTTATATCACTTATTGCTTTAGAATTTGAAGATTGATGTTGGAATGAAACACCTTTAAATTCTAAAGAATCAACTGTTTCAATACGAATAGGAGATTCTGGTTTTGGTTCTTTCGGTGTACTCATTATTTTATCGAAGTTTGCTAAAGAAACTTCAGCCTCCCTGAATGTATTGATAACATTTCCTAACTCTTGAAGAGGTCCGAAAATAAAGAACGAATAGAACATCAAAGAGAACATTTGTCCTACTGAAATTTCCCTTTGAAAAATCAGAAACAACATCACAAACATTATGCAGGTTCTTAAGAAATTAACAGCAGTACCTTGAATAAAACTAAGGCTTCTGATATATTTTACTTTTTTCAATTCTAAACCTAAAATTTTACCTGTAGTAGAATTCAAACGTTTAATTTCTTGTTGAACTAAGCCGAGCGACTTTACCAATTCTATGTTTCTAAGCGACTCAGTAGTTGAACCGGCAAGTGCAGTTGTTTCACCAACAATTTCTTTCTGAATCTTCTTAATTCTTTTACTTAATGCTGAACTTAGAGCACCCAACAAAGGCACAACAGCTAAGAACACTGGAGCTATAATCCAATGCACTGAAATTGCATATACAATTACGAAGATAATCCCGATAATAGATGTAAATAAGGTATTTACTGCAGCAGCTATTAATTTTTCAACGTCTGATCTTACTTTTTGTAAAATCCCTAAAGTTTCTCCACTTCGTTGGTCTTCAAACTGAGCATACGACAAAGCCAATGAATGCTCTAAACCATCAGAATACATTTGAGCACCTAATCGTTGTGTGATAACATTTACGAAATAATCTTGGAAGTTTTTGGCTATTCTGGAAACAAATGCAACACCAATTGTACCGCACAACAGCAATCCTACACCTTTTATGTATTGATCTCTAGTTAGTTGATCAAATTTTGTAGCGTAATTATCTATTACATGCCTAAAGATAAGTGGATCTAATAAAGAAAAGCCCTGATTAATGGCAGCTAAGAACAATGCTAAAACGCCTAATTGCCAGTAGTTTTTTAAATATTTGTATAAAATTTTCATCGTAAGTAAAAGTAATAATAACTACTCAAATTTGGTTTTGTTTAATTATAATTTTACATTTATGAAACTAAACTAATTTACATTGCGTCGCTTACTCATCTCAATAATCGCAATTAGTCTATTTTACCAAGTGTTTGGATACTTGTTAGTGTTCAATGCTAATGTATTGCTTTGCAAGAAAGAGATGAAAACAGCAATTAAAACCGGTTTAGATGCCTCTGAAAAAGATTATTTCAAATTCAGCAAAGCAGAGTACGAAAATCTACACTGGTTGAACCACAAAGAGTTCAATTTAAATGACAAAATGTACGATATCATTAGTACTGAAGAATTAGGTGCAGATTCAGTATTAATATCTTGTATAAATGACGAAAAAGAGGCTAAGTTATTTGCAAATTTAGCGGATCAAATCGACCAAAATTCAGATTTAACTAATACTGGGAAACCAATTTCAAAGGTATTGTTAAAGCTACTTAAAATAGAAGGTTTATTAATTAAGGAAGAGAATTGTGTTTTATTTACGGCACTTGAGATTCCTTATATGAAACACAATTCTCTAATTGTAAGTGAATTCATAACTATTAATACCCCTCCTCCACGAGCTGTTCTGTAGTAAATTGTAATTACAGCAATCATTAAATCATTTAACTTAATTCAACCCAACATGAAAAAATTTACATTTTTTATGTTGATGCTTGTATTTTGTTCATTCGGTGTTGCTCAAACAATCATTGTAAAAGACAAAGTGAGTATCGCACCTATTCAAGGTGTGATTATTCGTGTTAATGCTGATGTATTAAGTACGGATAAGAATGGCAATGCAACTATCAACAACAATAACTATAATTCAATAAATTTAAGTTGTATCGGATACAAATCTATTAGTGTAACTAAGGAAGAGCTTGCAAAAAACAACAACATTATATATTTAACAGAAAAATCATACAACACAAATGAGGTTGTTATTTCTGCTAACCGTTTCGAAGAATCTTCCGAAAATTCCGCACAACAAATCGCAGTAATTAAATCAAAAAATATAGAACAAAGCAATCTGCAAAATGCTGCAGATTTAATGCAAAATACTGGCCTAGTAAATGTTCAAAGAAGTCAAGCTGGTGGCGGAAGTCCTGTTATCAGAGGTTTTGAAGCGAACAAAGTACTAATCGTTGTAGATGGAGTTCGAATGAATAATGCCATTTTCCGTGGCGGACATTTACAAAATATCTTAACCATGGATCAGAATTCAGTGGATCGTATGGAGGTATTATTTGGTGCAGGCTCGTTAATGTATGGAAGTGATGCCTTAGGTGGTGTAATGAGTTTTTACACAAAAGAGCCGAAGCTTAGTGATACTAAAAAATTTAATATAAATGGCAGTGCGTTTACTAGATACAGTACTGTAAATGAAGAAAGTTCATCACATATCGATTTAAGTATTGCAAACAATCGATTTGGTTCATTATCTAGCATAACATATTCGAAATTTGGGGATACAAAACAAGGTGATAACAGAAGCTCTGAATGGGATTCTTTAGGCATACGCAAATATTACCAAACAAGAATAAATGGAGTAGATTCGATGATGAAAAATGATGATCCATTGGTACAGAGAAACAGTGGATACAATCAAATTGACTTTCTTCAAAAATTTATATTCAAGCAAAATTCAAAATTAACACATGTTATTAATTTTCAACTTTCAAATTCTTCAGATATTCCAAGATATGACCGTTTAACTGAAGTTGATGGAAGTGGTAAATTCAAAAGTGCTGAATGGTATTATGGCCCTCAGAAAAGAATGCTAATAAGTTATCAAACACGATTAAGAGGAGATAAATTATTTGATAAGGGACAAGTTACCTTAGCTTATCAAGATATTGAAGAAAGCAGAAACAATAGAAGTTGGGGGAAAAGTAAACTGAACAGAAGAATTGAGAATGTTAAAGTTTATTCATTAAACGCCGATTTCGATAAAATGATTGGTAAAGTTGATGTTCAGTATGGTGCTGAAGTAACATATAATGATGTACAATCTACCGCGTCTGCATTAAATATAAATACACAAGCTGTAACAGCATTAGATACACGTTATCCTAATGGAGGTTCTACAACTAATTCAATATCATTGTATACAACTGCAAGTAGAAAAATCAATCAAAAAATAAGTTTGAATGCTGGACTAAGATTTAACAATTACAATTTAAATTCTAAGTTCACAGATAAAACATTTTTCCCATTCCCATTTGATGAAATTAAGCAAAGCAGTAATACAATGACAGCTCAATTAGGAACTGTTTATAAGCCTGCGGAATCGTGGAAAATTGGATTAAATCTTTCAACAGGGTATCGTTCACCAAATGTTGATGATTTAGCAAAAGTGTTTGAATCAACTAAAGGTGACACACTAGGAAGTAATAGCACAATCGGTACTATTATCGTTCCAAACCCAGATTTGAAAGCTGAAAAAACTTACAACATTGAGTTCTCTATTTCTAAAAACATCGCAGATAAATTCCAAGTAACAGGTATAGTTTTCGGTACGAAATTTAAAGATGCTATAGTAACTCAAGATGCAACATTTAATGGTTCTGAATATATTACTTATGGTGATACCGTTAGTAAAGTACAAAAGAATGTAAATGCTGCTGAGGCATACATTGTAGGTTTCTGTGGAATTGTAAATTACGATATCAACAGTAATTTTAGTGCAAGTGGTTCTTATAACTATACTTATGGAAGAATTACAAGTGTATCGCCAGAGGCCCCATTAGATCATATATCTCCAGCATTTGGAAGAGTATCATTAGTTTGGAAAGCAAAGAAAATGAGAACTGAATTCTTCAGTTTATTTAATGCAGCTAAGGAATTAAAAGATTACAATTTAGGTGGAGAAGATAACTTACAGTACGCTACTACTAATGGTATGCCTGCTTGGTATACTTTAAATTTAAGATATAGCTATCAAGTAAATAAATATATTCAAGCACAATTGAATTTAGATAATATTACTGATAAGGCATATAGAGTATTTGCTTCTGGAATAAATGCTCCTGGAAGAAATATTGGAGTAACACTTAGAGCAGCGTTTTAATTTGTTAATGAGTGGTGAGTGGTGAGTGGTGAGTGGTGAGTGGTGAGTTTGAGTAAAAAAAAAGTCCTGAAAAATTTTTCAGGACTTTTTTATTTGTTTGTTGTATAGTCTTAAGAGATCACGGGAAGATACCTAAGTTCATATAAGAAACGGCAATTTTGTCTATTGCACCAACGAAAGCTGCAGTTCTCAAACTATCGATTTTCTTATTCATCATTCTAATTTCACGAATTTCGTGGTAAGAACGAACCATTGATTCTTCTAAACCAGAATTAACTAATTCTAATTCATCTGGACCTTTAACGATTAATTTACGTTGATCAGCTGAAAGTTTTACACCTGTAGCTTTTTCAATTGTATCTACTAAAGTTCTGTTTTGGTTTTCTTCGTAACGTTTGTCCATACGACCAAAAGCTACGTGCGATAAATTTTTCAACCATTCAAAGTAAGAAACTGTTACACCACCAGCATTACAGTAAGCATCAGGAATAATGATACCACCTTTTTTAATGAAGTAATCAGCAGCAGCTGGAGTAGTTGGACCATTCGCACCTTCAGCGATAATTTTCGCTTTAATACGTTTGATATTATCAATAGTAATTTGGTTTTCTAAAGCTGCTGGAACAAGGATATCACATTCTTGCTCTAAACCTACGCTAGAATTTTTGAATTCTTTTGTCGCACCTTTATATCCTAAGATAGAACCTGTTTTCTTTCTGTGTTCGAAAACTTTCTCAACATCTAAACCTTTAGGATTGTAGATAGATCCTTCGTATTCACAAAGACCTACGATAATCCCTCCTGCTTCTTGAATGAATTTAGCAGAATAGAAACCTACGTTTCCTAAACCTTGAACGATAACTTTCTTACCTTCAATACCAGGAGTTAAACCGATTTTTTTCATGTCTTCTGGAACAGATACACATTCTCTAGTAGCGAAGAATACACCACGACCAGTTGCTTCACGACGGCCATTGATACCTGATTGTGAAATTGGTTTACCAGTAACACAAGCACTAGCATCTAATGAACCAGGATTGAATGTAGCATAAGTATCTACAATCCACGACATTTCTCTTTCGCCAGTTCCATAATCAGGAGCAGGTACATCGATACCAGGACCGATAAAATTCTTTTTAATTAATTCTGCTGTGTAACGACGAGTTATGTTTTCTAACTCACCTACTGTATAATTTTTAGGGTTGATTTTTACACCACCTTTAGCACCACCGAAACCTACGTTTACGATTGCACACTTATACGTCATCAACGCAGCTAATGCCATCACTTCGTCTTCATTAACCATTTCGCTGTAACGAATACCACCTTTAGTAGGTAGTTTGTGGTGTGAATGCTCAACTCTCCATGCATCGATTACTTCAATAGAACCGTTTGCTTTTCTGATAGGAAATTGAAAGCGATAAACACTGTTACATGTTTTGATTTGGTTTAATAAACCTTGCGGATGTTTTGTAAAGCTTGCTGCTTTATCAAAGAACGCACAAACATCACCAAAAAAATTGGTATCGTGTGCTGCTGCTTTTGCTTTTACGCTTTTAGCCATAAACACTATTTTTTGTTAAATAATTGTTGAATTGATTTGTTAAATTCTAAGCAAATGTTTGATTAATAATTCTCTTTAGCAAATTATTTCTGTTCTTTTTCTAATTTACTGATACGCTTATCCATATAAATTAAATAAGTCGCTATACCTAAGAATATTACGGTGATTACCGCTACTACAACATAAATTTTACCCGAGCTTCTTAATGCATCTGCCATCTCTACATTTTGAGTATTTTGTGCAAATCCAACGCTCATCATAAGTAATAAAAATAAACTCGCGAATAACTTTTTCATCTTATTTTTCTAATGATTTATCTTCTAACCTTCTTAATCTGAATTTTAATTGTGTAATCCACAATCCAATACATATCCAACCTATAACAGCTGGATAAAACACTTTACGAACATTATTGTCCATATCATATGTATTAAAGCCAGGATTTCCACCATTTCCTGGGTGTAATGAGTCGGTCATTCTTGGTAAAATAAAGACCAAAACAATCATTACAGGGAATGCAAAAACGCTATATACAGCTGATATTCTAGCTTTCTTTTGATCATCTTCTATAGAGCCTCTTAAAACGAAATAAGCCATGTAAACTAAAAGTGCAATTGCGGCGCTGTTTTGTTTAGGATCATTACTCCATGGTTCG
>CAZYBY010000101.1:0-2169 GCA_964645385.1 uncultured Sphingobacterium sp. | reverse complement strand
TACTAATAATTGGTACAGCATCATTTTCAATGTACCCCTCAATTACAGAAGGTTTTTCACCTGGCGGAAAATCAACGTCGATATCCTTTTCGCAAGATGTAAAGCCTATGGTAAGTATTGATAATATGATTGAATATATTTTTTTCATCGTCTTTCGTAATTCTTATCTCGTCTCTCGTCTTTCGTATTAGTTAATTGTTCTATTTAGAATTTAAAATTCCAAGTAACTGATGGTATCAACGGAAAAACAGTAATTTGTTTTGGTTGAATTTTCAATCCTCCATTCGGATCTAAAACGTTTCCTTGTATGTCTAAATAAATAATGTATTGATTTTGTCGATTATATACATTGTAAATACTGAAGTTCCAAACTGATTCAAATTTCTCTGTTTTCTTTTGAGTATATGTTGCAGATAAATCTAATCGGTGATATGGAATTAATCTGTATTTATTTCGATAATCATCTTCATAATATAAACCTTGTGTACCACTAAAGAATACTAGGTGTGTAGGTAAATTGAAAGCTGCACCTGAGCCATATACAAACACTGCTCCGAATGTCCATTTTTTAGATTTTGTATATGACAAAACTATAGAGCCATCATGTCGTCTGTCGTATCTTGCGTAAAATGTTTTTCCGTTTTGTAGTTGTGGGAATGTTCTTTCAGCATAAGATAAAGTATAGCCAATCCAACCGTTAAATTTTCCTTGAGCTTTTTTGATGAAAAATTCAGCTCCATATGATTTGCCTGTACCGAATGTTAAGTCGTTTTCGATATTTGGACTTAGCTGTCCAGTACTGTTTTCTTTAAATTCAACTTGATTTGTCAAATCTTTATAATATAATTCCACCGAAGTTTCATACATATCGTCCTTGAAATTTCTGAAATAACCTACTGCATATTGAGTACAACGTTGTGGACGTACTAATGATGAACTAGGAATCCATAAATCTGTAGGTAATGTACTACCTGATAAAGAAGCTAAATGTATATACTGATTCGTAATAGTGTATGAAGCTTTAATACTAGAAGTTTTATCGAGTGTATATCTTAATGATAAACGTGGCTCTAAACCATGATAAAATTTGATATTTTCTAAATTGCCGTAAGAAATAGTATCGATAATGGTTCCATCAATATTGCCTAGGTACCTATCATATGGGCCGATTTGCTGAAATAATGAATACCTCAAACCTGTATTCAATCGTAATTGATCTGTTAAATCGAAATCATTAGAAATATAAAATGCAGCTTCGTTTGCATATTGTCGGTTGATTTTTTCAGGACTAATACTTGCTTCTCCAATTGTACCTGTAGCAGTAGTAGGAGTGAAGCGATGAAAGGTATATAATGCTCCAAATTTCATTTGATTTCTGATGTTCGGAAAGAAATCAAAATCTACTTTCGTAGTAAAATCTCTTACCCCAGAAAATAATTCAAAATCAAAATTACTTTGAGATGCGCCAAGTTTGAAAATATAATCGCTATAAATTGCTGTAGTATTCACGAACAATTTATCACTGAACAAATGATTCCAACGAAGAGTTGTAGTAGTATTACCCCATGGGAATCGTATTCCAAATCGTTCGCCTTGAAATTTAAAAACATCTTGTCCGAAATATCCACTTAAAAATAATCTATCCTTATCTGAAAATTGATAATTCAATTTCATATTCAAATCGTAGAAATAATAACCTGAATTTTTTAATCGTTCATTATTTCCAGCTAATGGTTTGGTAAGAACATCTATATAAGTTCTTCGACCGGCAACCATAAAAGAACTTTTATTTTTTTGAATCGGACCTTCTAATGTTATTCTAGATGAAATTAAACCAATTCCACCTGTTGCATGAAAAGTTTTATTATTACCTTCTTTCATGTTCACATTTACAACAGAAGATAATCGGCCACCATATTCGGCAGGTATACCACCTTTAATGATACTTGTGTTATTTATTGCATCAGAATTGAATACAGAAAAGAATCCAAATAAATGTCCTGTGTTATATACAACAGCTTCATCTAATAATACTAAATTTTGATCTGGTCCACCACCACGAACATAAAATCCACTATTGCCTTCTCCAGCAGATTGAACACCAGGGAGTAATTGAAGAGTTTTAAGAATATCAACTTCACCTAATATTACTGGAAGTGTTTTTACCTT
>CAZYBY010000100.1:0-3373 GCA_964645385.1 uncultured Sphingobacterium sp. | reverse complement strand
AGTTCAGTTACAGTAAAAAAAGTTTGGGTTAAGGCAAATGGAGTACCGCCTGATAATTGTGTGGTTACCCTAAGAAAATATAATAATGCAGATACTTCGATTAATTTTACATTTACGACTGCAGACACATATAAGGATTGGACTGGTTCGACTTCTATTACGGCAAATGATGATCTATTTATTTTCGCATTTGATTTAGCCTCAGGAGTATGGGGCAGTACTTTTGACTGGGGGATAGTCTACGAGGCGTCTTAGATGTTAGGGAATTTTATATCTGGTGGAGCGGGAGGAAGTGGCGGAACATCCAGTTCTTCAGGCTGGAAAACAGTAACTACTACTACTATTACAGCAGCTACGGATACGATTACGTTTAGTGGACTTGATTTATTAACTGATCAAATATATAAAATATTTGTTAATGCAAAATGCAGCTTAGGAAGTACACAAATCGGTTTATATTACAATGATGATACAACAAATGCAAATTATCAAGGTCAATACTTATTTTGGCAGGGAGCAGGTGCACCCGGTGCTTTTGCATTTAACACAGCCGAAATTATGGAATGCCCAGATGCAGATGGAACGGTTATCGGAGAAATAACAATCATGCAAAAAAATTTTCCTCAGGATTATCCCCGTGCAATTTGTCATATGAATTATGATTATACTGGAACTGTTGCTGCGCAAACTAATCATACAAAATGGACAAATACTGCTAATGTAACCTCGATAAAAATAAAAACATTTGCAGGACAACAATTCGCTGTAGGAAGTAGATTTATTTTACAGAAGAAGATATAAGTGAGATGTCTTAGAAAATTGCAAAAATCTAGACATCTATCACTTTAATATATCTAAAAACCGAAAAGTTTATAAAGTGGCTAGGTATATATGCCTTTCATGGTGGAATTTAAAGTCGACGATCATACGGAGAGGATGTTTAAGTTCGCATTTTGCATGGCTGCAGTTATGCTGCTCGCTTGGCATGGCAATATTTCATCAGATACCGTCATTGGTCTTGTTATTGGAATCCTGTTCCCGACAGGATGGACAAGTTCGGGAATTAAAGATATTACTAATCAAGTGTTGGATCAAGTGAAATAATGGGACTTTTTAACATTCCTAAGCTTTCGTTTAATAACAGTGCACCAAGAGTTGTAAATGGATCATATGAACCTGAATTTAAGGCATTTTACACAGGTATGGCTAACCTTAAGCTTAGAAATGTTTACATCCGTAATACCGCTGATAATGTTTCACAACTAGATAATTACTTAAATCAAAAGGCTACTACTTTCAAGAAGCTTGAAACGGGTGATGCGAACCAGTGGGTCCAATACTCTTTCACAATGAGCGATGAAGAATTTAACGAATTAGTGAATCGTAATAACAATTTAAGAATGTATTTTAATGGAGATTCACAACTTGCTACTTTTGCCCAAGAGGATATAAGTATTCAAATTGGAACTGCAACAATAACTGGCATTTTACCCGGTGACAGTCAGACATATGTTTTGATTCCAAGTTCCACATTTGAAACTAAAAATGTTTATCTTTCTTACTTTTGTCTAACTTCTAAAATTTCATCTAAAAAAGACTTTGGAGTTGCAGAATGGGACCTTGGCTTTGGTTCACCCGCACGACTTAATGGTTTTTTGTTTCAAGAAACTAAATTCAATCTTGCAACTGCAAAACTACTGAATAATTTTGGAGTTAGAGAGTATTTGCTTTGGGTTGCCAATACAGGTTCTGTACCAACTCTAGAAGCAGAAGCATATTTATTGTATTACACAATCAATAAAGCGTGAGATTATGGTGTTTAAGGAATCAGACGTATTAAGTCATGCAGAAGTCAATACAGTAGCAGCATTTGGAAATGCATATTATAGAAGTGAATTTACTTTAGGAAATGGCATTCTTGCAGGTTCACTAGGAGGAACAGTTTACACAGTTCCAGCAAACAAAATCTTAGTTTTGACAGATCTTGCCATATATGTTTATGTAAATAATAATAATGTTCAAGGGACTGCAGGAATAGGAATTAACCAAGGAAGTTTAGGAACAAGTTATCCGATTCGAATAGATGCATTTACTTCTGCTACAGAATTTGGCTATTTGATAGATGCTAGCTAATTTCTATTAAATCAGCATTTACTTTGCTTATTCGACCCTTAACAAAGATGCCGCCACGGGGAACGTTGTTAATGGTTCTTAATTCTGCGGAAGAGAAAACATTAATTTTAACTTCTTTTGCTTCATATCTTTCTTTGCCATCCTCAGAAACAACGACAAAATGAGGGTCTGTGTCTGGATTTCTGCTTCCAAATCCCATAAATACTTCGTACTTCGTGCCATTTTCTTTCCTCTCATTACATAATTTACATTCAGTCATTTTTCCAACTCCTTAATTCTTTTCTTAAGTAATTCAATCTTTTCAATAAGTTCGGGTTTTTTTATCTGTGCCTTTTCATATGATGAAAGAATATCTTTAATTTCAGATAATTCATATTCTAGATTGTCCAACTCGTCATTTAGCCTTTCAAATTCGATATGGTCTGAACAACATTGTATTGCTTTCTCAACTTCAAATGCAGGATAAACTCTAAAACAATGAGTACATGTAAAAAAATCTGTTTGTATAATCTGATCTGGCAATACTGCAAATACCTTTACACAAGTTCTACATGCAAAAGAACAGTGCTTAAAGAATGCATTTGGATCAGTTAAACATTTTGAGCAGATCATAGAATATAAGCCTGCTTTTTGATTACATTTCAAACAGATCGTACTATATTCTGTATGTTTTAGTATATCAACCACTATTTCACCTTAAAAAAGAAAGTCCTAAAGTTAATCTCTTGCACTTCACAGAATTTGGCATCCTTCATTTCAATTGCTACGCGATCGCGAAGTACTGGATAATCCTTTGTTTCATCGAATTTTGTATCCGGATGTACCTGTACAACATATCCTTTATTGCGCCATATAAAGTCTACTCCATGCAAGCTCATGTTAAGCACAGATTGCACACGTTCTGTTATTGCTGCTAATTCTTGTTCAGCTTCGGGTAATTTAGCTGTTTCTTCTTTAACCTGAGTATCCAATGTCTGAACTTCTGCAGTTAATTCATCTATTTTTGATTCTAACTCATAAATCCGTGCAGATAGGTCTGTATTGGCTTTAATTTGATCTTTCAATTCATTAAGGGTTGGTTGCATTGCTTCATTTAATTGCTGAATCTGAGTCCTTAGCTTCGCATTATCCGCTTCCTGTACGCTACAATCTCCTTTTCTTCCAAATAATAAATCCCATATACTCATAATTTCACCTATTGTGGTACTAAAAATAATTTTGTTGGATCTTTCTTTTGTTC
>CAZYBY010000099.1:0-1985 GCA_964645385.1 uncultured Sphingobacterium sp. | reverse complement strand
TTAGCATTTCCAAATTTAGGTGGTAACGCTGCTACACCTTTTACCATTGCCAACAACCAATCAACATACCAAGATATTACAGGTTTTGTGTTTAGTTCATCAGTCATGACAAGTCAAGTCGCACGGTACGAAATCTATCGTAAGACAGATGCACCGAGTGAACTTTTAGAAACTGGATTTATTACGTGCACTTATAAACAAGTGTTAGGTACTTTTTATTTTACAAGACGTGAAGACATTGAAGATAATAGCCTAGCCGTATTCCTGCAAGATATTGCATTGCTTACTGGTGACGAAAATAAAGATGAGGAAAATAAAGATACTGTTTCCTTAATGACTATCCACTCTGCAAAAGGATTAGAATTTCCACACGTATATGTTGTCGGATTAGAAGAAAATTTATTTCCATCTCAAATGTCGCTTCATTCTAGGGCAGATTTAGAAGAAGAGCGCAGATTGTTTTACGTAGCAATAACAAGAGCTGAAAAGAAACTCACTTTGAGTTATGCAGTTTCAAGATACAAATGGGGTTCTCCGATTTCCTGCGACCCTAGTAGGTTTTTAGAAGAAATCGAACCAAGATATCTGGAAGTAAACTACTTACAAAGATCTATACGAAACACTTCTTCATTTGAAGAAGAAAAACAAAGCTATAATAAAGTGGCGGGGAAACCTAAGCCATTAATGCAATCAAATAGCTTAGCAAAGCCATATAATCATGTTGCTACCGAGGATTTTGTTGCTTCTGACCCAAAAAATATACAAGTTGGAATGCAAGTAGAACATCAAAAATTCGGATTTGGAGAGGTTTTGGATATGGAAGGCGCAAGTGGGGATATTAAAACTACTATTCAGTTTAAAGAGGTCGGGAAAAAGCAATTATTGCTTAAATTTGCTAAATTGCGAATAGTTAATTAATTCTTTCCCCATTAACACATTAACACATTAACACATTAACATATTAACATATTAATTATGTTTGATTATAATACAACTAGACCTTCACTTTTATATTCAGAATATGGAAGAAATATTCAGAATATGGTAAAGTATATTAAAACTTTAGAGAATAAAGAAGAACGAAATAAACATGCTCAGGCAGTAATCGATTTAATGGGATTTTTAAATCCGCATTTAAGAGATGTTGCCGATTTCAAACATAAACTTTGGGATCATTTGTTTATTATAGCCGATTTCGACTTAGATGTTGATTCTCCCTATCCTATTCCTTCTCGCGAATCCTTAGATACAAAACCTGAGAGAGTACCTTATCCATCTAATAAAATAAAGTACAAACACTACGGTAAAACGGTTGAGTTAATGATCGAACGTGCTAAAGAAATTACGGATGAACCAGAAAGGAAATCAAGCATGGTTGCATCTATTGCAAATTTCATGAAGATGTCTTATGTTACATGGAATAAAGATTCTGTAAGCGACGAATCAATTATCAACGACTTGAAAGTATTATCTCAAGGCGAACTTATATTAGATGAAAATGTAAACTTGAATAAAGTTGAAGTTAGAAGTACAAGCAATAAAACTCGTCAGAACAATAACTTCAAACAGAGAAACAACAATAACAACAATAATAACCGAAACAATAAAAATAATAATCGAAACAATAACGGTAAAAGCCGTTACTAGTAGTCAATAAAAAATGGATACTTTCGAAATTAGAGGCGGAAATAAACTTAAAGGAGAGATCACTCCTCAAGGTGCAAAAAACGAAGCATTGCAAATTATTTCTGCAGTACTTCTAACAGACCAAGAAGTTACAATTTCAAACATACCCGACATCGTGGATGTCAATAAACTTATCGATCTACTTCAAGATATGGGAGTAAAAGTTGATCGAAAATCAAAAGATACTTACACATTTAAAGCAGATAATATTGATTTGAATTATTTTAAAAGCGATGCTTTTAAAAAGAAAGGTTCAGCATTAAGAGGCTCTGTAATGATTGTCGGTCCACTATTAGCGA
>CAZYBY010000098.1:0-4190 GCA_964645385.1 uncultured Sphingobacterium sp. | reverse complement strand
CTCGTATAATTCTGATAATAGAGGGTATCGTTTAAAGGAAAAAGATTCCAATTTTGAGCAAATGAAAAATTATTTAATAAAACAAAAAAGAATATTAATTTTTTCATAAGATCTTATTTAAAATCACTTCATCATCCCTTTATTATATTCTTCCGATTTCCCTTTTGCAATACTCAAGGTATTCCAATCATTCCCTTTCCAATGCTTAGCAATATAAACAATTTGCCCAACATGGTAAGCATAATGTGCTATTTGTCTGTTGATAGCTTTCAATGCTGATTGACGTTCATTACGAATGAAAACTGTTTTCGATAAATCATCTTCTTTCATATTGTAAAGCAAATCGAATAATAAGATCCATGCACTTTCCCATTCTTGCAATAATTTTTCCTTGCTTAAATTTTTCTCAATAAATTCTTCATCGCGATTTCGATTAGGTTTTTCACCATCAGTGGTAAAGAAATCAGTAAAACGAGAACGAGCATTACCAATCATATGTTGCATAATAATGGCAATAGAATTATCATCATCATTTAAAGAACGATGAAGATCTTCTTCAGATAATTGAGCGATAGCATTATCAGCAAGACCTTTATAGGTATTGAAATTATTAATGGCAATGTTTAGGTAGTCGTTCATAGTTCGTAGATTAATTCTGAGAGGTGTTCTAAATACTTAGAAGCGATTTGTGTGTTACAAATGTAATGAGTTATCGGCTTAATTTCTAAATATTCATTAAAAGAACTAAAAAGCCAATCTTGAGGTACTTTGCAAAGTTTTGCCGATACTGGATTTTGATGTATATAATTAAAAACAGTATTCAGATATCTCCCTTCATCATGAACCTTTATTAGTTTGCGTTTAGTGTTTTGCTGAAATAGAGAGCCTGTTCTATCTTCTTGGTTATTTATCGCACGAGTGTAACTCGACAATGTAACTCGAATTCCTTCAGAGAGAACTTTCGAATCGATGTTTGTAGAAACCAATAAATGAAAGTGATTCGGCATCAAACAATATGCTATTATATCACACGTGGGACAAATATGTCTTTCAATTTTTTCTAAAAAATAATGATAGTTGTCTTCATTAAAGAAGATATTTTGTTTGTTAATACCACGATTATAAATGTGGTAAAAAGAGTTATCAATGAATCCCATACACGTATCTTTTTTTGGTAAAGATATCATGAGGATGGGCATTAAAAAACCGCATTTATGCAGGATTAAATAAAAACCTGCATAAGTGCGGTAAATTGGTGGCATGACTTAAGTGGTGCCACCAGTATTAGTATTAGATTATTTTAATCTTTCTTTGATATCTAATCTATGTGCTCTTGCGGTATCTTTCGCGATATCATAACCTGCATCCATATGTCTGATTACTCCCATTGCTGGATCGTTATGAAGCACTCGCTTAATTCTTGTTTCAGCATCTTTCGTACCGTCGGCAACAATTACCATTCCTGCGTGAATAGAGTAACCGATACCTACTCCTCCTCCGTGATGTAATGAAACCCAACTTGCACCACCTGCCGTGTTGATTAAAGCATTTAATACAGGCCAGTCGGCAATCGCATCCGATCCATCCATCATCGCTTCAGTTTCTCTATTTGGTGATGCTACTGAACCTGTGTCTAAATGATCTCGACCAATTACAATTGGAGCTTTCACTTTACCTTCTGCAACTAATTTGTTAAATGCAAGTCCTGCTTTTTCTCTCTCTCCTTGTCCTAACCAACAGATACGTGCTGGTAAGCCTTGGAATGCAATTCTTTCTTGGGCCATCTTGATCCACTTTGCCAACTCTTTGTTTTCTGGGAATAATTCCAAAATCAACTTATCAGTTTCTAAAATATCTTGTGGATCGCCAGATAATGCTGCCCAACGGAATGGCCCTTTTCCTTCGCAGAATAATGGACGAATATAAGCAGGAACAAATCCTGGGAAATCAAATGCATTTTCAACACCAACTTCTTTTGCTCTTCCTCTTAAGTTATTTCCATAATCGAAAGTAATCGCACCTCGCTTTTGCATTTCCAACATCAATCGAATATGATGAGCCATCGTTTCGTATGACCTTTTTACATACTCTTCTGGATTCGCATCTCTAAGTACTTTTGCATCTTCAACACTTAAACCTTGTGGGAAATATCCTACCAATGGATCGTGCGCTGATGTTTGATCTGTTAACACTTCAGGTATGATATTTCTTTCTAACATGCGTTCTAACAAATCAACAGCATTACATACAACACCGATTGATAAATTCTCGCCATTTTGTTTTGCTAATACTGCTCTATCGATAGCTTCATCAATATCATGAATCATCACATCAATATATCTTGTGTCGATTCTCTTTTGAATTCTCCACTCTTCAACTTCAGCAGCTAAACAAACTCCATCATTCATAGTAATTGCCAATGGCTGTGCACCACCCATTCCTCCTAATCCTGCCGTAACTGAAATTGTATTTTTTAAAGTACCACCGAAATGTTTGCGAGCGACAGCAGCAAATGTTTCAAATGTTCCTTGCACAATACCTTGTGAACCGATATATATCCATGAACCAGCAGTCATTTGTCCATACATCATTAATCCTTTATCTTCTAATTCATTGAAATAATCGAAAGTCGCCCATTTTGGTACCAATTGAGAATTTGAAATTATTACTCTTGGTGCATCTTTATGTGTAGGTAAAATTCCTACAGGCTTACCAGATTGAATTAATAAGGTTTCGTCCTCCTCTAAATCTTTTAATGCTTTAATAATTAAATCGAATGCCTCAGGATTTCGAGCTGCTTTCCCTCTACCTCCGTATACAATTAGCTCTTCCGGACGCTCTGCTACATCTGGATCTAAATTGTTCAATAACATACGTAATGCCGCTTCTTGAACCCATCCTTTGCAATTTAATGCCGTTCCAGTAGGTGTTTTTGTTTTTGATAAATCGATTGTGCCGAATTTTGTGCTCATATGTGCTTTTATAAATCCCTACAAAAGTAAGAAGTAAAATGAATTCTCCGTAATTTCTTATTAACTTTGAAATGTGAAGAAATCGAAGGTATTATATGGTTTGAGCCTTTTTATGCTGCTGTGCATCAGCATATCGAGTATGCCTTTGTCTTTGCTTCATCATCACGATCACGAAATTACTTGTGAAGCTGGTGTAGATATTCCTCTAAAATTTAAAAAAGATAAAGATTCTTATAACAAACATTTTCACTCTCACGAGAAAGAATGTTTCTTATGTTTCCAATCTCACTTTTCAAATGCTAAAATTGAAAATGTATTTTCTAAAGTTATTCTGAATAGTATTGATATTCTTTATACAGAAAATAAATATCAAACTGTTAGCATTTCATATATTGAATTAAAAGGTAGAAGTCCACCTTCTACAGTTTCCATCTAATTATTATTCAATATATTTTTTACCCTTTTATTTTATTTCGATGAGAAGAATAATTTTCTATCTCTTGATATTTTTGTTTTTTAATGAATTATCATTTGCTCAAAACAATTGTAGTTTCTCTTTAAAAATTATTGTTGTTGATGAACAAACAAAAACTCCTATGCCCGGAAGTGTAGTGCAATTAAGCAATTCCAAGCTTATTCAAGAAACTGATGAAAATGGAATTGTTCAATTTAATAATTTATGTGAAGATGACTATGAAGTTATTATTAGTTTTCTCTCATACCATTCTATTGCGAAAAATATTAAACTAAATAAGAATACAGCTTTACGTTTTGAATTAACTCCAAGTGTAAAAAACATCGCAAGTGTGAATATAATTTCTGAAAGAAGTTCTGTTCAAAGTACTATGAGTAAAATTGAATTGAAAGGACTTGATCTTGAAAAAACTCGTGGACTATCATTAGCTGATGCCTTAAAAGAAATTCCTGGTGTTACTACTTTACAAACCGGACCAACCATTAGCAAACCGATAATTCAAGGGATGCACAGTAATAGAATTTTAATAATCAATAATGGTATCCGACAAGAAGGTCAACAATGGGGTGCTGAACATGCTCCAGAAATTGATGCATTTGTAGCTAATAAACTTACCGTTATAAAAGGTGCTGGCAGCATTAAATATGGCTCAGATGCTATTGGTGGTGTAATTTTGGTAGAACCTAATACAATGCCCGATTCTGCAGGTATTCATGGTGAAGTAAATCTTGTTGGTATTAGTA
>CAZYBY010000097.1:0-1570 GCA_964645385.1 uncultured Sphingobacterium sp. | reverse complement strand
ATTAATTCAAGTAAATTACTTTTACCAGTACCATTTTTACCTATAATTCCAGTAATATCAGAAATACCATCACCAAAAAAGTTATCAGGTATTTTTTTTGATTCATTTAAAAGTAATTTGTTGTGAAGAAATGTAAATTTTTCTTGACTAGATAAATTGACTCCAAAATTTTGAAAATTTCTAAATTCTGAAACCCAAATGTAACAAATTTTAAAACTCATTTTAATAAATTTTTAGTTTCTTCCTCTGCAACCATCCCCAACTCGCTATCCTCAACCTCATAACCTTTCTCGGTGGCTGAGCTTGTCGAAGCCACCGTAACCTGCCCATTCATTAACATAGGCAGTAACCAATCACGTAACGATGCAAGCTCTTGGTTTTCTTTTTGGTTTACAGCTATTTTATCATTCATTGGAATAATAATTTCACCAAAATCATCAATTAAATTCATTGGTGGTACAATGTAATTCAACACTTTAATATCACTGGGATACACATGCGGTTGTGCAGAACCAGTTGCTTGACTTAGAATATGTGCTTGAATAAATTTTAGATGATGTAACAACATTAAAGTTTCAGTATCTGAATTACCTCTTACTGTAATACAATCCGAAGCAAAAATTGGTTCTCTCCAAAAATTAATAAATCCTGCATTTGCTCCAGAACCACTTATTGTTATGGTATTTTTTTCTCTGTTTGCTTCGGAATGTTTATAAGAATAACTTATTCCAGCAGCAACTACTTTTATTTCTCCAACTTCAGAGTCTTTTGCAGTAATTAATTCTCCTTTTTTTACTACAGCATATTCATCTATAGATTTCACCTCCCACCCATCAGGAATCTCTCTTTTCAACTTCTCACTCCAAACCATTTTACCACCTGAAGATTTATACCCTTCGACAAGCTCAGGCTTCTTACTCCCGGTGGCTGAGCTTGTCGAAGCAACGGGAAAATCAAACTGCACGAACCAATACTCATACAATGTCTTAGCCATCGCTTCTAACTCTGCATTGATTTTGTTGTTCAACTCAATTTTAGCATCTAAATCAGAAAGGACTTTGGCGATTTTTTGTTGGGTTAAAAGAGGAGGAACTGAAATGATTTTTTCTGAAATTTCAGGAATCGTTATTTGAGGTTGACCAGAACCAGTTCCATTTTGTCTATTTAATTTAAGATTGTAAAACAGATAATCAACTTCCAATTTATCTTTTTTTGGAATTAATGTAAGTAACCTAACTATTGGGAAAAATGGTTGTTTTCTTAAAGCTGCGAAACCTACTTTTGAACCTCTAGCTGCTATTGTTACTGCAGGTTCAATTATTCGCGGAAGATTCGTATATCCTTGCAGGCCATTATTTCCTTCTGCGTTAGCAAATACTGGAATATTATTTGTGGGAGTTCTATTTTCACTAAATATTTTTGGTTTATCGCCGCCAGCAATAATATCTGTTAACTCTCCTAACTTAGCTTTGTTAAAATATTTATTCATACTTCAACCCTTTCAAATTATTCTGAATTTCGATTTCCAACAATTTACTTCCTGCAAATAAGTTGGCTAAATTACTTTCAA
>CAZYBY010000096.1:0-2029 GCA_964645385.1 uncultured Sphingobacterium sp. | reverse complement strand
CTTGATAAGCTTTTCTTCTTTCAGGTGAATTAGGTTGATGTTTATCAATACAATCAACTGTTAATCCATGGAATTCATATAAAGGACCCATCCACTCACTATCACGACGAGCAAGGTAATCGTTCACAGTTACGATATGAACACCCTTACCAGCAAGTGCGTTTAAGTATGCAGGAAGTGTAGCCACCAATGTTTTACCTTCCCCTGTTCCCATCTCCGCAATTTTACCACTGTGTAATACGCTTCCACCAATTAATTGTACATCATAATGCACCATTTCCCAAGTCATAGCATTCCCAGCAGCCATCCAAGTGCGACTATGAATTGCTTTATCGCCTTTAATAACTACATTTTCTTTATGTGCAGCTAACTCTCTATCGGCATCTGTAGCTGTAACTTCTATAGTTTCGTTTGTAGAAAAACGACGAGCAGTTTCTTTTACTACAGCAAAAGCTTCAGGAAGGATCTCCTTTAGAACTTCTTCTATTAATTCATTTTCCTTTTTGCCTAGCTTATCGATTGCATCATATAATTCAACCTTTTCAGAAATGTCCATATCTGGCTCATTTTCTATTCTAGCTTTTAAAGATTCTATTTCCGATGAAACATCAGATGTATGAGCTTTAATTCTCGCCTTAAAGTCAATCGTTTTTGCTCTAAGCTCATCGTGACTAATTGACTGCAATTTTGAGAATTCAGCACTAATTTTTGCAATTACTGGAGTTATTTCTTTTATATCTCTATCTGACTTACTTCCGAAAACCTTCGATACAAAAGATGAAATGAAATTTGACATGAATTTTTATATTATTTTACACTATTGCCTACCAAAAGTCCTGCCAAGCAAAGCTTTTGACATATTGGCATAGCAACAAATATATTAGTAAATATGTTAATTAGCTAATATGTTAATGTGTTATTGCTATTTGAAATTAATTAACTTTGACGAAATTTATCATCAATGAACATTTTACTATTAGGATCTGGGGGCAGAGAATCTGCATTTGCTTGGAAATTAAGTCAAAGTGAGGAATGCGAAGCATTGTATATCGCACCAGGAAACGCAGGAACTTCTGCATATGGTATCAATGTAGCTATGTCGGCTACTGATTTTGAGGCAATTAAATCATTTTGTATTGAAAAAGACATCAACATGGTTGTTGTCGGACCAGAAGACCCATTAGTAAAAGGCATCGTTGATTTCTTTGCTGAGGATGAAGATATTGAACATATCGCGGTTATTGGACCATCTAAAGAAGGTGCTCAGTTAGAGGGAAGTAAAGATTATAGTAAGCGTTTTATGCAACGCCATAATATTCCAACTGCAGCTTACGAAACTTTTACAAAAGAAGACCTTGAAAAAGGCTTAGCATATTTAGATAATCATTCATTACCGATTGTATTAAAGGCTGATGGTTTAGCTGCAGGAAAGGGAGTGCTAATTTGCGAAACTAGAGAGGAAGCAAAAGAAGAATTAAGACTAATGTTAGCCGAAGCTAAATTTGGTGAAGCTAGTCAACAAGTAGTTGTAGAAGAATTTTTAAGTGGTATAGAACTTTCAGTATTCGTATTAACAGATAACTATCATTACTTAATTCTACCTGAAGCGAAAGATTATAAAAGAATAGGAGAAGGAGATTCGGGTTTAAATACTGGCGGAATGGGTTCTATTTCACCCGTACCTTTTGCAGATGCCGCATTCATGCAAAAAGTTGAGGAAAGAATTATCATTCCAACCGTAGAAGGATTAGCTGCTGAAGAAATCGATTACAAAGGATTTATTTTTATTGGATTGATGAATGTAAATGGTGAGCCTTATGTTATCGAATACAATGTTCGTATGGGTGATCCTGAAACCGAAAGCGTATTACCTCGAATTGAAAATGATTTGTTAGATTTATTCATTGCCGTTGCTGAAAGTCGTTTAAGCGAAAAGAAAATTACCATAGATCCTCGTCATGCTGCTACTGTAATGCTTGTAGCTGGGGGATATCCAGGCGATTATAAAAAAGGAGATGTGATTATAATT
>CAZYBY010000095.1:0-11975 GCA_964645385.1 uncultured Sphingobacterium sp. | reverse complement strand
TTTCATTAAACAAGGAACTAAACGATTTATCGATTTTCAAACCGATTATACAAAGCCTGCTCCATTTCAATTCATATTAAAAAATAAAAACTTAAATGTTAATCAAGGCGACGGTCTGTTGTTAGAGCTTGAATTAACAGGCAATGAAATTCCTCAAGATGTATATATTCATTATGGAGAAAACACCTATAAGCTAACCAAAAAGGATATCACTCATTTTGAATATAATTTACAAAACATTCAACACTCCGATATTATCCAATTTAGTGGAGCTGGATATTATTCAGAAAAACATGAATTAAGCGTTATGCTTAAGCCAAGTATAATTGCATTTAAAGTTGAACTAAAATATCCCGCATACTTACATAGAAACAACGAAACCATAAATAATATTGGCGATATTACAGTACCAAATGGCACTCAAGTGAAGTGGATACTAAATACAAATCATACTCAGCATTTATGTTTTAACTTTAATTCGATAAGCGATACTTTAAAATCTGAAAATGGTAGTTTTCGTTTCGTTCGAAATGCTTTCAAATCTCAAAAGTATTACATCAATCCTATTCATCCTCAAGGGTTGAGTGTTGATACAATGAAATTTTATCTTGATGTAATTGCCGATCAAAATCCAAGTATACAATTAGAACAATCTACAGATAGTTTAAGTACGAAGAATATTTATTTCAGCGGACAAATTTCTGATGACTATGGGTTTTCGAAATTGACATTCAATACCATTAATAAAAATACTGGTGAGAAAAAAACCATCAATATTCCTGTTGATAAAAACATTACCGCACAACGTTATTTCTATTTATGGAAAATGAATGATGTTAATCTAGGAGATAATGTAGAGTATTATTTTGAAGTATTTGATAACGATGGTGTAAACGGTCCTAAAAAATCGAGAAGCAACACCATGACTTACAATGCTCCTACGGCAAAACAATTAGACAAATCGATTGATAAAAGTAGCGATGCTTTAAAAGACAAGCTCAAAGAAAGCATTAAGAAATCTGAACAATTACAAAAAGAGGCTAAGAAACTGAGTGAGAAATTAATCAACCAAAAAGAAATACGATTCGAAGAAAAGAAACAAATTAAGGACTTACTCGAAAAACAACAATCGCTAGAACAAGAGATAAATAATATACAAGACGAGCTTAAGAAAAACAATCAGATGGAAAATGATTTCAAAGAAATCAGTCCAAGTTTGATGGAAAAGAAAAAGCAGCTGGAAGAAATGTTCGACAATATCTTAGATCAAAAAACGAAAGACATGATCAAAGAACTTGAAAAACTTTTGGAACAAAACAACAAAGAACGATCTCAAGAGCAATTAAAAAACATGCAGCTGGAAAATAAACAGCTAGAAAAAGAGATGGATCGAATGCTAGAATTGTTTAAGAAATTAGAGTTCGATAAAAAGTTAAATGAAAACATTGAAAAATTAAATGATCTTTCTAAAGAGCAGCAAAAACTATCAGAGGATAGCAAAGACAAAAAATCTAATAAAGATGAATTATTAAAAAAGCAAGAAGAAATAAAAAAGCAAGCTGAAGAAATAAAACAGGAGTTAAAAGATCTTCAGCAGAAAAATGAAGAGATGGAAAATCCTACTGACTATGATGCGGAGGAACAAGAGATGAAAGATATTCAGAATAAGATGGACAAGAGTTCTGATGAACTTCAAAAAAACAACAAGCAAAAAGCAGCAGATTCACAAAAAGAAGCAGCAGAGAAAATGAAGCAGCTTGCTAATAAAATGAAGCAACGCCAGAACGATGCCGAAGCGGAAGAGTTAGATTTAAACATAAGAGCCTTGCGTCAAATTTTAGAGAATCTGATTACATTATCATTCAAACAAGAAAATACGATGGAGAAGTTGAAACGAACTTCTACCAATGATCCTCAATATGTAGCCTTAACACAGGTTCAGAAAAACATTAAAGATGATATGAAACTTATTGAAGACAGCTTATTTGCATTAAGCAAAAAAGTTGTTGAAATAAAATCAATTATCAATAGAGAAACTGGTAAGGTAAACGAACAAATTGAGAGAGCGATATTATTACTAGCTGATCGTAGAACAGGGGATGCTACTGTTCGTCAACAATATGCTATGACTTCTATGAACAATTTGGCATTGTTGTTAACAGAAATACTTGATCAAATGCAGCAAGAGAAACAAGCTCAAAATAATCCTGCAAACAAACCGGGGAAAAAACCGGGGAAAAAATCTGGCAAGGGCAAAGCCGGACAATCGATTTCTAAAATGCAAGAACAGTTAAATAAGCAAATCGAAGAAATGAAAAACGGACAGAATCCTGGAGGCCAACAAGGCAAAGGCCAACAAAAAGCAGGGCAATCCGAACAACTTGCTAAAATGGCTGCTCAGCAACAAGCTATTCGCAATGCAATGAGTCAGTTGGAGAAAGAAATGAATAAAGATGGGAAAGGTGGGAATTCTAATCAGCTTAATCAACTAAAAAAAGAAATGGAAAAAACAGAGGCTGATTTATACAACAAGAACATAACACAAGAAACGATTAACAGACAGAAAGAAATCATGACTCGTTTGCTTGAAGCAGAAAAATCAGCTAGAGAAAGAGAGTTTGATGATAAACGTGAATCTAAATCGGCTGAAGAGAATTTCGACAAACCCAATCTTCGATTCGAAGAATATAAAAAAGAAAAAATGAAAGAATTGGAACTCATTAAAACTGTTCCTCCAAATTTGAATCAATATTACAAAGACAAGGTAAATCAATACTTTAAGCAAATACCATAATGGCTATACACTTATTTGAAGAAGATGTAACTCTTAAAATCAAAAATAAATTGAACATTAAAAAATGGCTCAAAGAAACTATTGAAAAAGAAGGTTACAAGCTTGGTGAGTTGAATTATATTTTTTGTAGTGATGAATACCTACATCAAATGAATGTATCATACTTAAACCATGATACTCTAACAGATATCATCACATTTGATAATTCAGATATAGAGGGTAAAATCATTGGTGATATTTTTATTAGCATTGATCGTGTTGCTGAGAATGCTAAAAAGTTTGATGTAGAGTTTATTGATGAATTAAATAGAGTAATGGTACATGGCGCTCTTCATCTTGTTGGATATAAAGACAAGAAGAAAGAAGAGCAAGAAAAAATGAGAGCAAAAGAAAATTATTATTTAAAAAGGAGAAATTTCTAATGACCAAAACAGCAATAATTGCAGGTGCTTCAGGATTAATAGGTAAATTCTGTTTGAGTTATTTATTAATGGATAAAAATTATAGTAAAGTAATTGTAATCAGTAGAAGTCCGTTCCCTATAAAAGATCCAAAATTAGAAAACATTGTTTGCGATTTTGATCTACTAGCTCAGCATGCATCTAGACTAGTAGCCGACGATGTATATTGTTGTTTAGGAACAACCATTGGTGTTGCTGGATCACAAGAGAACTTCAAGAAAGTGGATTTATATTATCCGATTGAATTAGCAAAGATAACAAAGCAACAAGGAGCAAAACAATTCATGGTTGTTTCTGCAATGGGTGCAAATGCTAAATCTTCAATATTCTACAATAGAGTTAAAGGTGAAATGCAATATCAGCTAAAAAATATCGGTTTTAATACTACTCATATTTTTCAACCTTCATTACTTACAGGCCTACGAAAAGAGTTTAGATTAGGAGAAAGAATTGCACAAGTTGTAACAAAAATTTTCAGACCATTAATGTTCGGACCACTTAGTAAATACAAGCCCATCGAAGGTATGGTCGTTGCATTTGCAATGCATCAAAAAGCTTCATTAGAACACAATGGTTTTTACATACATCAATCTCACGATATTCAATCTGTATTCGACAGGAGAGTTTTATAAATAAAAAAAGCTCCGAATAACTCGGAGCTTTTTACCTAACTAACCTATATATAATTATCTGAGATAACTTACTTTGTACATACGATAGTTCCATTATCTTGAATGGTAACCATCAAAGGCGCTCTATTCACTTTCAAAAACACATTATATTCTACTGAAGTATTTGCTAAAGTTAATACCTCTACTTTATTTCTAACATTTGCTCCTACATTATAAACAGAAGTTAATGTATCCTTAACAGCTTGTGGAGTTGCAGAATAAAGGGTTCTTTGCGCACTATATAAAAATGTTCCTGCTAAATCAAATGCTAATTTTGTAGGCGCAACACCAACATGTGTTACCATTACTTGGATAGTGTTTCCGAACTGACAAGTTGTATCTAAACGTGCTCCTAAAATTGTATCTGAAGGGTAATTTAATGTGATATATGAAGTGATTGTTGTAGGTAATGAATCTACTGGAATCATTCCGTGACCATGAGGGCCACCACCGTTACCAGGACCGCCACCATTGTGACCAGGACCACCATGATGATTATGACGGCCATTGTTACCACGACTTAATACCGCACCAGCTTCTCCTAAACAATTTCCAGAAGCATCAAATGCCAATTCTTCATTCGTATTTAATGTCAATAAATAAGTTGCCTCTGTATTGCTCGCTTTTGATGCTGAAACAATACTTGCATCAGGGTAATTCTCTGCTACGTATTCCGTTACTGTACTTGATAACTCAGCAACATTAATACTCTGATATCCACTTCCGATTTGCTCTTTCGAACAAGCGCTCAAAAATACCACTATGGCAATTAAAGCAATTGAAATTCTTTTCATGATTTTTTTAGTTTATTTCTTATTGGGTGTATAAATATAGAAAAGGTTTAATCAAGATTAAAAAATAATCGGTAAATTGTAGTAAAATAAAGGTGAAAGATCTATTCCTTTAAATAGTTTTATATGAACACAATAGCATGTGTTTTTTCACGTTTGTATACCTCAAAAAAAAGCAGGACCGAAATCCTGCTTTTTTAAATTTATGGTTTTCAATAATTATTTATTAGCGACATCAACCATTCTAATGATTGATGTTTTACCATTAACAGTTAATTGAACGATATAAACTCCAGAACCATAAGTTCTATCTTCATTTACATATTCAATTGTATGTTTACCTGCTGTTTGTGGAACATCATTTAATAAACTTGCTACTTTTCTACCAACTACGTCGTATACATCTATACTTACATTGTTAGCATTTTCAAGTAACACGTATTCAATTTTAGTGTTTCCTACAAATGGGTTTGGAATAGCTGTTAAACTTTGTGTGTTTTTAACACTTGCATTTACACCAATCGATACCACTTCAATCGTATCTACATTCACGCTCACACAACCTGTTGAAACATTAGTAACTGTTAAGCTAACATAATATGTTCCTACTGCTGTAAACTCGTGAATCGGATTACTCAATGATGAAGTATTTGCAACACTTGTTGGATCTCCAAAGTTCCAACTATATGTTGAACCTACTTGTGGTGCAACTGTAAATTGAACATTTAACAAGTTAGTTCCTTGAGCAGTAAATAATGCTGAAGGTACCGGCTTATTAGTAATAACAATAGAATCCATTGCCACACATCCATTAGCATTCGTAACAGTTACTTTATAAGTACCTGCAAGGCTTACTTGAATAGTTCTAGTTGTTGCTCCTGTACTCCACAAGTATGAAGAACCAGGATTACCAGCATCAACAGTAATCGTATCACTTGTACAAATCAATTGATTTGTTCCTAAGTCTACTACAGGTAATGCATTAAATGTTACATTAATTGTATCTCTTGAAGAACAAGTTCCCGAAGTTACCATTACTGAGTATTGTCCAGAACTTGTTGGTGTTATAGTTTGTGTTGTTGCTCCTGTGCTCCATAGATAAGTAGCTCCAGCATTTCCAGCATCTAAACTAACTGGAGTGCCCACACAAACGCTTATGTCATTTCCTAATGCTACTACTGGTACAGGAGTAAAGTTCACATTTACTGTATCTCTCGAATCACAACCTGCTGCATTCGTTACTTTTACCCAATATGAACCTGACGAGGTAACTGAAATGGTTTTTGTTGTTGCACCTGTACTCCATAAATAGGTAGCACCTGGATTTTTAGCATCTAAGGTAACCGGTGTTCCTACACAAGATACTTTATCTGCACCCAAACTATCTTTCGGTGAAGTATATATTTTTAAGTATCTAGTAATTGTAGAATCACAACCACCAGGTAATAAACTTTGAATATTTGCTGTAAATTTCAATGTACTGTCAATATCTCCTGCAGCTGCAATATATCTTAAGGTATTCGCAGATGATGTGATTGTACCAACAGGATTAGCACCATTTACAGTTTTAACAACTGCATTGGTAATAGTCCACGTTGTACCTAAATCTGACAATATAAATCCTGTCGGTGGAGTTAAACTATAAGTCATAGTATCTCCTAAACATGCAGCATCTGGTTGTATATCTGTACCTGCATTAAATACTCCTTGGAAAGGTATTGCTTGTGCAATAGTACTTCCAGTAGGTTTAGGTGCACGCTTAACCATTACAGGTACACGTGGTGATGGACAACCCGGACTAGAGTAAATTACAGTACCATTCCAAGCTCTACCAGCAAATGAAGATCCACTTGCAAAAGGATATGTTTTACCTCGACCTGTAATTATTTTTAAGTCAGCATTAGAATAAATTGTAGGCTCTGGCATATTTGTATATGCTAATGAACCAGAAACCCAAGTAAAGTAAACACCTTTCTTTTGACCAGGTTGAATTACAAAATACTTACTTGGTGGCAGTAGAATAGTATTTGTACCAACAATTGATGAAACTGCTGCAGAATGTACTAATGTCCACCCCGTAGAAGATCCATCATTTCCTAAATATGTTCCATTAAATGTCCAAATCTCTATTGTTCCAGTTACCACACTAGTTTGGTTCCATTTGAATCCAGTAATCTGCAACGGAGTTGAAATTGCTTCTAGATCAAACATTGCTCCTGATTGTCCGTTACCAGCAACCATCGTTGTTGTTAAACTTGTAGATGTTCCCAAGTTACTTGCTTCAACATAGAAGACACTATCTTTCGAAATAGGACCAGATTTAAAGTTTGTTCCAGAATAAATCGGCAAGCCTCCGCTAGCAGTTGTATACCACTGTAATGCTGAAGCTGATGTTGATGCAGTTAATCTTGCTGTATCACCAGCACAAATCGTATCTCCAATTACACTTGGCGCAACAGGAGTTGGAGAGAAGTAAGATACAGAATAAACAGTATCACTTTCTCTGTCCATTTCTACACTAGAATTAATAATTGCTGTATAGTTGATATTTCCATTTACATTAGAGTTGTAATACCCAACATGTACTGTGTCTCTACCACCAGCAAGTAAATTTTTGGTATATGTTTTAGAAACTGATCCTGTGTATGCACCTGTCATATTCACAGTCACAGGGAAACCTGTTTGTGTATTTAATCCAATATTGTCTATGATTACAGAAACACTATCTGCATTCGTTCCACAACCCGTAGATCCTGGATTTAAAATTTTCACGGCCAACAAATCATTTGCTAATGGAGTAAATTCATCCGCACCAATACAAGGTGTCGTTGTACTTCTTGTATCATTGTCAATATCTGTTGTAAAGCCTAAAATTGGTGTACCTTTTTGGTAAAGGTTAATTCCTTTCGCATGTAAGTCTACATCTGCTAAATAATTCGGACGAACTGAAATAGAATTCACATTTCTACCTGTTGCTAATTTAATGTTCGCAAGGTTTGGTAAATCTGTTGTTAACATCCTACCTAAAATTCCTTGAACTGAATTTGCAACATGGAAGTTGTTATAATCCATCGCTGTATACGCAGTATCTCCCACTTCAGAATAGAATGAATACGCAAGTGCTGTATCTTGAATATTTATTAATGAATTACTAAAGCTATTGTTTTTAATATCCAACCCTTTTGCACCTGCACCAATGTGTAATGCTGCACTGATGTCTGGAGTTGTAGTAACTCTAGAAACATTACCAGATACACTTACTGAATTATAATACAATTTAACTCCACCTGTTGCTCTAATTGTAATACCAACATTTGATGTTGAAGCTAAATTTCCAGCACCAGAACCTGTAATACCTCCAACAAAATTGTTGGCGATGGTAATGTTTTCATTCATCTTACCAGAAATAATTTCTATTCCTCTTCCACCAAACGCTCCGGATCCAGATGAAACTTTTTCAATTTTATTATTTGTAATTTTTCCATTTAAAAATCCATCATATACCGCAATACCCCATGCTTGTTGAGCAGCTGTATTAATAATGTTTTTAATGATGTTATTGTTGATGATGGCATTCTTATTAACTTCAATTGCCATACCATACAACCTTAATTGCTCTGCTGAAATATCAGAACCAATTGTATTTCCTTCAATTAATAAACTATCCGATTCGAAGCCTGTTTCAGAACCGCTATAGATACCCACAGAACCTCTAAGAATAGTATTGTTAACAATGCTAATATTATTATTTGAAGCACCTGATGAATAAGGGATACTTGATCCACCTATATGTACAGGGATTGCATTTCCTGCTGTACCTCCAATTATCGTTGAGTTGCGCAATGTAAATCTTTCCGCTCCCGCATTTTGCCCTAAACTGATCACTTGTATAGTTGCACTTCCAGAAGTTGTTGTTGTGTTTTCAAATTTAAAGAAACTACCAGCTCCATTATATCTTCCATCAATTGTAACTCTATCTGCGCCATTGATTCGAATTAATCCACCAACAAAAGAACCCGAAATAGTTCTTAAGGTATCTGATATCGGACGAATACTAATCTTATATCCAGTTCCTCCAACTTCTGCAAATGCATTTAATCCGTGAACTCCAGTTTCTGCTAAATTCGTTTTTACAACGATATCTATATTTCCTGATAATAAATTATTGTTGATGTCTTCAAAAACACCTCCATTACCTGTTAAGGTTTTGTAAGTTTCATTTGTACCAACATATACTGTTCCCGATTTTCCAACAGCTATTCTATATGAATTTGTTCCACTAGCCGGGAATAAATTATTAGGTATTTGTAATGAATTAGGGTCGTCTAATAATGACGCATTCGCAATACCAACATTACCCAACAAATCTTTAGATACTACAAAGTATTCTATGCGATCACCAACAGTAGCTGAACCTCCTGTTAATAATGAATAATCAATCACAAAATTAAAAGGTGATGTGTTATTAGTTGCAACAGTATATTTCCAACCATTATCTGCTGATGTATTACCAGAATAGAAATTATTATCAGTTGTTTTCTTATAATAAATTCTCGGACGATTAGCTAAAGATGTATCTACACCTGCTGGGTCAGTTATCGTTGCAAAGCCTGTTAATACTCTGCTTGTAGTTGATACAGTATTTAACAATGGAACAAATACATTTTTCGGACCAACGTAATCTCCAGAAACCTCGTATGCACCAATATAAGGTGTTGCAAGATTTCTTGAATTACCCATAAGGTCTTTTGTTACAACCGCTAAATTTGTTCCAGCATTAATCAATGGTGAACCCAATTGTGGGACTAAATTTCTTGTTCCATTAAACAATGGATCTGCAGACAAACTATTCAACTCGTAAGTTGTAGCTGCTCTCCAATCAGCTAAGGTAGTTCTAGCAGCTGCATTTACATAACCAAATGCTGCACCATTAGCAACAAATACATCATTATAATCTGAAGTAACTGTGTTCGCAGCGTATGTGAATGAATAATACAAGCCATATCTAGCTCCTGATCCAGTTTTTGTTACACTTACTGAGTTGTTCTTTACATCAACATTAGTTGCATTTAACTCATAAATTCCATAAGCTACACCTGCTGTTGCACCGACATAATCTAATGAAACTGTATTATTATAAATTTTTGTATTCGGACTTGTTGCATATATACCATAATTAGAACCATTGTTTCTTATATCGTACACAGCGTTGTTCATGATATAATTTTCATTCCCTACAGTAGCTGAAGAACTAACATAAATACCGTAAGCTGTACTTGTAGATGAAGTATTTTGTGCAAATGCATTATGCACTTTGTTGGCTTCAATTCTAGCTCTAATTACAGTTGAATTATAAATTCCATAGAACGTTGATGTTAATTTATTTACTGGTCTAGAAATATCATTGCCTATAATTTGTGTACTATCCGGGTAAACGTTGTATATACCATAGATATACGCATTTGTAATTCTATTTTTAGAAATGATATTACCTATGGCAGCAGTTGGCGTACCAGAGGTTCCATAAATTGTAATACCAAAGTATCCACCATTAATATTATTGTTGGTTATTGTATTGTAACTATAACTTCCTTGTGAAGAATATGAGCCAGCCGTTCCACCTAACATAATACCTACGTATTGTGTAGATGAAGTAGAATCGTCCATAAATATTCTGCAATTTTTAATTGTATTGTAATTTGATCCTGTGTTTAATTCAACTCCGCCTCCATATTGTGAAGTTCCTTTACCTTGTGCTTCAATTACAAAACTATCTATAGTCATATAACTTGTTCCATTCAATCTAATTCCAGCTCTATTTCCTGAAGTTGTTGAAGTGAATCTTATTACAGAGCCATTTCCATTTAAAGTAATAGAATTGTAAGCACTTGTTCCTTTTACTTTATTAAATGTTACTTGCTCTAAATACGGACCTGCTGATGGATTTACATTAACTACTAATGGTCCACAAACACCGTTTTGATTTAACTCAGTTGCTAATGCAGTTAAACTCGCAAAATTAGCGCCTACTCCACCAACTGTTACTGTTCCTATTAAACCTGTTTTTAAATTGTTTAATACTACTGTGTCGTTTAGAGCATTTGCATCCAAATTGTTATTCGGAGAACTTGTCCAAATTTTAAATGAATATGGTGTGTTAACAGCAGCTGTAAACGAACCTATCGTTAGCACCGAATCGGCGCCAGATACTATTGATCCTGAGTAAGTGAATGGTATTTGAGTTACTCCATTCAGTGTCCAATTAACTGTAACAACTGTTAATGCACTTAATCCGAAATTTTTAACTTTAACTTTAATATCAACTACTCCCGGGCAAATACCAATAGGAGAAGTAATTGTTGTTATTCCAGCATCATCATTAGATGGTGTAAATTCGTAAGCCCCAATATCTGGAGTTGCACTTCTTACAGCACCTGTAATGTCTGTAGTAATACTTGCTATTGGAGTACCAACATCATTTAAATTTGGAGAATTTGGTTTCGTACTTCCGTTTGGAATTAAACCAAAGATTGGATCTACGCTCACAGAGTTCTGATCAAATACTGATGAGTTTGCTGTTTTCCAATCTGCAATGGTTGCATAATCTGTTGTGCCCCATCTACCTGTTTTAACTAATCCAGTACCAATATTTTCAACATAAATATTATTGTAATTAGAAACAACTGGGTTAGTTGTTGTCGACCAATAAGTTCCATATTTATTTCCAGAACCACCTTTGTTTACATATACGTTGTTGTTATAATATTCTAGTCCAGATGCTGCAGTTGGATGATATAATGCATATACTAAACCAGCAGTTGCTGAAGGATTAATAACCGCAATTGTATTGTAATAATATTTTGTGTGATCACCACCACCATTGTAAATACAATATTGAGAACCGTTCGTTTCTAAGTTATATAAGCTATTGTTAGCAATTATATTTGGTCTTGATGCTGTTGCATCATTTGTATTATAAATTCCATAAATAGCAGTCGAACCCGTTTTTGATTGAGCTGTAATATCATGAATTTTATTACCTATAACTTTATTGGCTCCGTAGCCCGTAGTAAAATAAATACCGTAGCCTGTAGAAATACTCGATCTATTAATTCTATGTATTTCATTATTTATATACGATGTACTATCTCCATATCCATTATATACTCCATATACATAGTAATCACGAATGATGTTATTTTCAAATGTATTTCCTGTACTATTTAAAGCGTTGGAATTATTTCCATAAAAATATAAA
>CAZYBY010000094.1:0-2038 GCA_964645385.1 uncultured Sphingobacterium sp. | reverse complement strand
ACAAGGTATCACTCGTGCGTCGTTAGGTACTAAATCATTTATCTCAGCAGCTTCTTTCCAAGAAACTACTAAAGTATTAAATGAGGCAGCTATCAATGGTAAAATTGATAAACTAGGTGGATTGAAAGAAAACGTTATCGTTGGTCACTTAATCCCTTCTGGTACTGGTGTACGTGAGTTTGATAAGTTAATCGTAGGTTCGAAAGAAGAATACGAAGCTTTACTTGCTTCTAAAGAAGACTAGTTCGTGTACTTCCCGTAACTGCGGGACTCGTGAACTAATTTAATAAAATATAAATAAGCCTTCCTGTTAATTCAGGGAGGCTTTTTTTGTCTTATTTACCCTAATAAGCATATAGTAAACGAGCACAAGAACAGTTGAGTAATGTTAAGCTAATGTTAAGTTTTAATTATCAATTGGTTAATGTATTGTCAAGATATTATGTATTCTTAATTTTGCCTTAACCTTATAATAATATGAAAAAAACTCTATTAACATTGTTAACTATATTTAGTGCGACAATTGCGTTTGCCCAAGAAAACGAAACTGACCCAGTTCGTGAATACGTAGATTCTGTAAGATTTACTAGACAACAAGTGGAATTAATCCAAAACTTAAAGTTTAGCGGGTACTATCAATTTCAATATCAACTTTCAGATACTGCGGGCGTAGGATCTTATGAAGGTGGTAATTTCTCAACCGATGTAAACAATAGATTTACAATTCGTCGTGGTCGTTTAAAAATGACATACAGCGATAAAATTTCAACGTATGTGTTACAATTCGACGCTACCGAAAGAGGTGTCGCTATTAGAGATGCATATATTAAAATGATGGAACAAAAGTTCAAGAAAGTTGAATTAACTGCAGGGGTTTTCGATCGTCCTTTCGGTTATGAAATAAGTTATTCTTCTCGTTTGAGAGAATCTCCAGAACGTGGTAGAATGTCACAAATTTTATTCCCGAATGAAAGAGATTTAGGTGCAATGTTAAGTTATTCAAAAAATTGGAAAGCGAAAAAACAAGTCCTAAGAGTTGATGCAGGTTTGTTCAATGGAACAGGATTTTTAACAACAGAATTCGATTCTAAAAAGGATTTCATTTCACGTATTTCATACGAAAACAACAAAGGTAAATTTGTGAAATATGGCTTCGGTGCTTCTATGTATCAAGGTAAATTGATTAATCAAACAAAATATGTTTATTCGATGAACGATGCCAAATTCCAAGTAGATTCTACTGCAGACAATTTGAAGAACTATGCAAGAAGACAATACTATGGAGTGAATGCACAGTTGAATTTCTTCTCGAGAATTGGTTTTACAATTATTCGTGCTGAATTTATTACAGGAACTCAACCTGGTACACATAGTAGTAGTTCTAGCCCAACTGCAGTACCTACAACTACAAATACTTATATCAGAAACTTTAATGGCGCTTATTTATATTTTATTCAAAATATATTAAAATCTCGTCACCAAGTTTTAGTGAAATACGATTGGTATGATCCAAACACTGATGTTGCTGGAAAAGAAATCGGTGCTTCAGGATCGGCTACAAATGCTACAGATATTAAGTATTCTACATTAGGTTTTGGTTACATTTATCGTGCAACCGATCATATTCGTTGGATGACTTATTACGATATTGTTAGAAATGAAAATACTAGTTTAACTGGTACAAACAGTACAAACAATTATTCAAAAGATCTAAAGGACAATGTGTTTACTGTGAGAATGCAATATAGATTTTAAGTTTCAAATTTGCTGATATGCGAAATAGCATATCAGCAAATTAACACTATATTTGGTTATTAAATTATTTAATTATGGAAGATCAAATTGAAAATAACCAAATTAATATCGAATTAACGGAAGATGTAGCAGAGGGAGTATATTCTAATTTAGCTATCATCACTCATTCTAATGCTGAATTTATCATAGACTTTATTCGAATGATGCCTGGCGTTCCGAAAGCAAAAGTGAAGTCGAGAATTATATTAACCCCACAACATGCAAAACGTTTGATGGCTGCTTT
>CAZYBY010000093.1:0-2525 GCA_964645385.1 uncultured Sphingobacterium sp. | reverse complement strand
ATTTTGTAGTTTTTTTCTAGTTAATTACTTAAATTTCAGTATGTTTTTCTAAATACCTCCTGTATTGTAACTGATCTGTTCTATTTGGCACTAGTTTTGCATATATTTGGTGTCCAAATTAACAACTTCTTATGAAGCTATTTATACAAAGAACTTTTTTTGCTGTTTTAGCACTGTTATTTACCTTAAATTTAAACACAGAAGCTTCGCATTTACGTGGAGGGGAGATCACATGGAAATGTGTGACTTCGGGCGGTAAAAGCAAATATCAATTTAAAGTTGTAGTCTACCGTAATTGTTTAGGCTGCGAAGGTTGTTTAGGCGACTTCGAAACTATTGACATCTGTGGTATGAATGGGGTACTTAACCCTGCCTTAAATAATTTTTTCTTACCAGGTTCTGCTACTGAAAAGTATTTAATAGCCAATGGGACTAAGTATGGAATTAGAATTAAAAGAATTTCAAGAAAAGACGTTTCTCCTTCTTGCAGCTATCCTACAGTAAATCCTCTTGTATGTGTTTTACCTCCTACACCAGGTGTTTCAGATGTTGGTGCACTAGAGAAGCAAGTTTATGAATCGGGTGAAATTGATTTTGGAGGTGTACTTCCACCTACGAACCCGAATACACCGATTGTTTTTAGCATGAATAACAATGCTCGAGATGGGGCTGAAAATTTAAAGCCTGAAGTAGGGAGCGGTTCAATGTATCTTGTAGCTAAAATGTATCCATTCTATCCTAATGGTAGTACCACCCCAAAATCTATTCAAGAATGTTATGATAGTGCTCCCGATTTCACAGAGTCGCCCGCAGCAATTTTGTATACTACTGGTTTGGACTTCGTGTTTAACAACAATGCAACTGACTTAGATTTGGACAATATCTATTATGAATTAGGAACTCCCTATTCTCACGCTGATGGTAACGATTGCCCATATAATTTAGCACCTGTTGATGTTTGGACAAATTATGATTTCTATTCTGAAAGTAATCCTTTTGGATTGGCATCTAATCAGTATAATTTCAACAATTTTACTGGAGAGTTTACTTTTAAACCCTTAGTTAGTGGTAACTATGTTTCTGTAATTAAAGTTTCTTCATATAAATGTGATCAAAAAGTATCTGAAGTTTACAGAGATTTTAAAGTTGCTATTCTAGTTCCAGATAGTACTCAAAACTCAAACAGATACCCTTACTTTTACAAGCCTTTTAAAGATGTTCAAAATAAACCTTCGGACATTATAAACGTTGTAGCTGGAAATACAATGCTTATACCAATTGTGATAAGGGATTCATTACCAAAACCATATATTGGTGGAAATACCATTAGTCCTCAAAATCTTGAGTTGACCGTAAATGGTATTGCAATGGGATTAGCAAATGCTGATACTACACAAGGTTGTCCTTATCCTCCTTGTGCAATTTTAACTAGAAATAAATATAACTATGATTTTGGGGTTGGTAATCCTGCACCAATTCCAATTCAGAATATTCCTGGAGAATTATTTGGTTATGGTTACGATTTAGGTTCTTCATATGCTGCAGCTGCTCCAGATACAGTTTGGTTGTATTGGCCAACGAGTTGTTCTAACTTAGATAAGCAGGATGATTGTAATGGTTTAACTTTCTCAAGATATAATTTCGTAGTTACTGCGAAAGACAATTTCTGTAGAGTTCCAGGTAAATCCATTAGAACATTTACTGTAAATCTTTTACCACCAAACTTCTATTTATCTCCTCCTATCAGATGTATAACTTATGACCAAACTACTCATCATGTTACTATGAACTGGGGTATAGCTCCGGGTGATACAAGTACATTTGTGAGATATGATATTTATAGAAACAATACTTTAATTTATACTACAACGAATAGACATTTATATACTTATGTTGATATGTCTATTGATGCAAGTCCAGATTCTTCGTATTATGTTCGTTCTATAAATTTATGTGATGTTCAAGATGAGGTATCACCAGTTAAGCCAATTAAATTAGAAGCATTTTTCTATAAAAATAACCAAGCACGTTTAACTTGGAATCCTATACGTACTCCGAAGTTAAGTTCGGCATTAGGCTATAATGTATATAGAAGTCAAACAGAGAACCCATTCAATTGGGAAGAAATCGTTGATGGTGATGGTGATACAACTAATACTGCTGCTATAGATTTTGTAGATCTTTGTAGTGATACCACTTATTATAAAGTTGAAGGTTTAGATAGTATAGGATGTATATCTTATTCTACGATCGATACCATTTTCCATCCTAGAATTTTAGCTTCATTCCATACTGATACAGTTTGTCAAGGCACACCTACGCAATTTGTGTTAGATAATTTATCTGGAGGTATTCCTCCATATACCACTGTTCGTTGGTTAGGGGATGAAGGATTTAGTGCAGGTAACGATGATACAGTGTTATATGTGTATCCAAGTTATGGAATTAAGAAGTATAAATTTACAGTAATTGATTCTAAAGGTTGTAGAATAGATATTGAGGATTCGGTAAAAGTTCGTCAATTA
>CAZYBY010000092.1:0-4325 GCA_964645385.1 uncultured Sphingobacterium sp. | reverse complement strand
AATGTCTGCAGCAACTGTTAATTTAATTGATAGTGCATGACAAACATTAGCAAAAGCTCTGTAGTTATAAACTTCACCGTTTCCAGCTGGGTATTGAACTATTGCACCGAAAATAGTTTCGTTTAACTGAACTGTTTCGTGGTTGCCAATTAAAATTTCAATACCTAGAGGATTAGCTCTAGTTTTAAGAATATCGATAGTTTGAGGTAATACGTGTTCTGATACAAAGAAGACATTTGCTGAATCGTTTTTACGCATTGAATATTGCATAAACATCGCTTCCGCTGCAGCAGTACCTTCATCTAATAAGGAAGCATTTGCAATTTCCATCCCGGTTAAATCCATAACCATAGTTTGGTAATTTAATAATGCTTGTAATCTTCCTTGTGCAATTTCAGCTTGGTAAGGAGTGTACTGTGTGTACCATCCTGGGTTTTCTAAGATATTACGTTGAATAACTCCTGGAGTAATACAATCGTAATAACCTTGGCCTATATATGAACGAAATACTTTGTTTTTAGAAGCAGTAATTTTTAGGTCACGTAAATAATCAAATTCAGATTTTGCTGCAGGTAAATTTAATGGGCTTTTCAGTCGGATTTTAGCTGGAACAGTTTCTTCAATTAATTGATCTACGCTCTTTACTCCAACAGTTTGAAGCATCTTTTGAGTGTCTTCTGCATTTGGTGCTATATGGCGACCTTCAAATGCTTCTTTGTAGTTAATATCTAAGTTCATGTATGTAAAAAATAGTGGCGCAAATTAGCTAAAATCAGCGAATATAGCAAAAGCGTAAGCTATTGCTTTTGAGCTATTAAGGTAATTTCTGCCGACTTCTTTCTCTGTATTTGTTCACCTATTATACAAACGTCCCTTAGCTTATGTTTGGTAACTTTATCACTTGTAATCTGTAAGTAGGATTCTAGCATTAAATCTGTTTCTGATTTTTGAGTCACCGTGAACGAGTATTTGCCTAGAGCATTGTCGATGCTGATGTTTAAATCATGATCTAATAATTTAACAGGTTGATCAAACTTAATCATGTATCTATAAATATCAGTTTGCTTGAAATCTGGATAGAATGAGTTTTCTACTAAAGTGTCTATGTTCATCTCGATTGCATGTTGAACAAGTTCTGTTAGTTTTAGAACAAACACGGAGTCATTTGTTTTCTTTATTAATGATGCATCCGTATAATTTGCTTTGAAGTTAGTTGCATAAGGGAATAGACTATCTTCAGATGTTTTAGTTAGGTTTAAAAGTTTTGTGGTTGGACTAATTTGATAGAATTTTTTGTAGTATAATGAACTTACGGAAGAATCGATATATTCATCAGAATAAAAACCTCTAGTTAAAGTTGAGAACTGTCCACTCAAAGAAACTTTAGTGTTAAAGTCCACTTTATTTTCCGAAAGTTTTACAGAAATCATCGAGTTGATTTTTCTCGAATTATCAATTTCATTGCTCGAAGGAGAATTTACATAAACAAGGTCAGGAAGGTAAGCAATACCTAAATTTAAAATTCTTTGCTCGGGTTCTCTTTGTGGAATTAATATCATTGGGCATCCTTCGTAATAGAATGGGAACTCGTTCATATGATGTCCGAATTGATGATTTTTAGGTTGAATAAAATACAATCCGCTCTGATCTGAAACGCAATAGATTCCAGGTATTCCGAAGCCATAATTGAATTTATTGAAATCGATACTTGTAATTCTTTTATCTGCAACTGCTACTAAATAATAGGGTACATCGAATCGATTTAATATCTCTTTGTATAAATTATTTCTTCCAATTCTTCGCAAGGTTTTCGACTCAATAAATTTCCCAAGTCGAGGATTTAAGATATCATCTCCTTTTATATAATCCACATCATCACTGAATTTAAATTGATGATTTATATACTCGTGAAAATAATTTACACGATTGATGTAGCCAGTGTCGGCACAATTTGCTAAAACTTCTCTATGTAAATTATTATAAGCTGTAATTGATGCGAAATGCCTATCGTATCCATCGTATTTTAATTTTAATCCTACATAAGGTCGCAATACATAATTCCATGGATATTCTAGAATTCCTATTGCTTCATTGTTGGAATTTTTAGCAACTAAATCGCCAGCTCCATAAAACTTTACGTGAGGAAGTTCTTCATATAAATGCGAATTCCAGATATTCTTGATAGGCATAAGGTTTTCGTAATGCCAATGCAGAATAATATCTTTTTGATTCAAGTTTTTTTCGTACAAGGTATCGAGAGGTAAGGCATTATTTTCGAATGTGAATTTTACTGAATTCTGCACGGTTGCACTCAATCTTAAATCGTATTTAATTTTTGGAATTTCTGAGTTAAAAAATATTCTAAAAGGAACCCAAGTGTTAAATGTTGGATTGAAGAAACTATTGTGATAATAGATTTCTCTATACGAATAGAAAATATCGATTTCGTCGCCAACTTTCAGTTCATCAAAAATATAATAGTAATTAAAGTATTTTCTTGTTTCTCCAAATTCTTGAAGCGTATGTTTAACAAGTGAATCTCTAGCTTTGATTTCTTTTATCGTTCCATCCGGATGAATAATTCTAGCCGCGAAATAAACAATCATATCTGGCGCACCTAGTGGATAGTGAATTTTTTCTGCTTTGTATCGAGGAACCAAGAATATACTTTCCGTAGGGTCAGGACTTTCGGGTAAGCATATTTTCTTATATTTTTCTAGCCCTTTTTTGTTCTGAATTTTTATTCGCACATGCCTGCTTATCCCACTATTAGTACGAGCAAATGCTAGTTGTTCTTCTAAAATAACGGCATCGTATTTTTTGAATTCTTTCGGGATATCTATCTTTTCAATTTTTGTAGGAAAAGTAAATGTATTGTCGATGCAATAAGCTGGTTTGCTTTGAGAAGTTATTACTATAAAAACTATTGAAGCAAAAGTGAGTTTTACTAAGTTTTTCAAATTTTAAATTTAGGTAGACTATAATACAAATATTATTTTAGTTTACCTAAATAAAGTTGAATAGTGTTTTCTAAACCATAAATTAATGCATCAGAAATTAAGGCATGTCCTATGGATACTTCTAATAAATTCGGAATAGATTGTTTAAAAAACGCTAAATTTTCTAGGTCTAAATCGTGACCCGCATTTACGCCTAAATTAAATTCTTTCGCTTTTTCGGCAGCCAAGATATATGGTTGAATAGCTTCTTTTTTGTTCTTATGGAAATTCACTGCATACGATTCGGTGTATAATTCAATTCTATCGGTACCAGTGCTTGCAGCAGCTTCTATCATTTCGATAATTGGATCAACAAAAATTGAAACACGAATACCTTTACTTTTAAATACTTGAATAATTTCTTTTAGATAATCTTGATGTTTAATTGTATCCCAACCATGGTTAGAAGTTAATTGATTTTCAGAATCAGGAACTAATGTTACTTGAGCAGGGATGTTGTTTAATACCAGTTCAACAAATTTTTCTTCCTTGGGGTTGCCTTCAATATTGAACTCAGTTGTTAGTACTTTTTTCAAATCGTACACATCTTGATAACGAATATGACGCTCATCTGGGCGAGGATGTACTGTAATTCCTTGTGCACCAAATTGCTCACAATTAATCGCCGACTTAACCACATCCGGATTGTTACCACCTCTGGCGTTTCGGAGAGTTGCGATTTTGTTGATGTTAACGGAAAGTTTAGTCATAAGATGTTAGAATTTTTACTAGTTACTAGTAGCTAGTATCTAGTAGCTAGATAATATTTCAAATAAGATATTACTACTGTGCAATATTACAAAAAAAGGAGACACTTTTGTATCTCCTTTTTGCTATTATAAATATGAAGTATAAGATATAAGATATGAGATATGAGATTTGTGTATCTCAATACTCAATACTCAATACTAATACCTGTATGCGTCGCTCTTAAACGGACCGTTTTTAGGAACGTTAATATACTTCGCTTGTTCTTCTGATAATTCTTCTAATTCAACACCAATTTTAGCTAAGTGTAAACGAGCTACTTTTTCGTCTAAGTGTTTTGGTAAAGTATACACTTTGTTTTCGTAGTTCGCTGAATTTTGCCATAACTCTAATTGAGCAAGGGTTTGGTTTGTGAATGAGTTAGACATAACGAAAGAAGGGTGACCAGTAGCGCAACCTAAGTTTACTAAACGTCCTTCAGCTAACACAATGATATCGTTTCCGTCGATAGTATATTTATCAACTTGTGGTTTGATTTCGATTTTAGTGTTACCGTAGTTTTGGTTTAACCAAGCCATATCGATTTCGTTGTCGAAGTGACCGATATTACATACGATA
>CAZYBY010000091.1:0-2835 GCA_964645385.1 uncultured Sphingobacterium sp. | reverse complement strand
TCATTTTAACTCAGCACCTTTGTTCTATTCATTCTAAAAACTATAAGTATGAAAATAGAACAAATTTACACGGGTTGCCTTGCTCAAGGGGCATACTATATCGAAAGTAATGGAGAAGCAGCGATTATAGATCCACTTCGTGAAGTACAGCCTTATATCGATATGGCTCAAAAAAACAATGCGAAAATTAAATACATTTTCGAAACGCATTTCCATGCAGATTTCGTTTCTGGTCATGTCGACTTAGCAAATAAAACAGGAGCTACAATTGTATATGGCCCAACTGTTATGAAAACTGGTTTCGATATGTTAGTTGGTACCGATGGACAGTTATTCAAACTTGGAGACATAACTATAAAATTAATTCATACACCAGGGCATACTATGGAGAGCAGTTGCTTTCTGTTAATTGATGAAAAGGGTAAAGAGCAAGCAATTTTTTCTGGAGATACTTTATTCATCGGAGATGTTGGTCGCCCCGATTTAGCACAACATGTAATAGCCGACTTAACAGAGGAAAAATTAGCGGCACATTTATACGAATCTCTTCAAAATAAAATTCTTCCATTAAGCGATGATATTATTGTGTATCCTGCACACGGTGCTGGAAGCGCTTGTGGTAAAAATTTAAGCAAGGAAACTTCAGATACTTTGGGTAATCAGAAGCGCACAAATTATGCACTACGTGAAGGATTAACAAAAGAAGTATTTATTGCAGAATTATTAAACGGATTAATGCCGCCACCTAGTTATTTTCCTAAAAATGTGTTGATGAACATAAATGGCTATGATCATTTCGATGAGGTACTTGAAAGAGGTGCTAACCCCCTTAGTCCTACTGCATTCGAAGTATTAGCAAATGAAACGAATGCTTTAATTATCGATACTCGATCTGCAAAAATGTTTAGTAAAGGATTCATCCCTAATTCAATAAATATTGGTATCGACGGTAGTTTCGCAGTTTGGGTTGGTACGCTGGTTACTGATATTAAACAGCAAATTCTACTAGTTACAGAAGAGGGTAGAGAAGAAGAAGTTATTACAAGATTAGCTCGAGTAGGATATGATTATGCGATAGGATATTTAAAAGGAGGATTCGAGGCTTGGAAAGCTGAAGGGAAAGATTTTGATACAATACAATCTATTTCGTCAGAAGAATTTGCAGCTGCTGAAACTGAAAACCCAGAAATCAATATTTTAGATGTTCGTAAAAAAAGTGAGTACGATTCGGAACATATTCTTAATGCGATCAATGCTCCATTAGATTATATTAATGATAGCATGACAAAAGTTGATAAGCAAAAGACGTATTATGTTCATTGTGCAGGAGGCTATCGTTCTATGGTATTTGCTTCTATATTAAAGGCACGTGGATACGATAATTTAATTGATGTGGATGGTGGATTTTCAGCAATAAAACAAACAGGCAAATTCAAGATTACTGATTACGTTTGTCCAAGCACAATGTTATAATTATTAAAATTAATTTTTAGAAAATGAAAGAGAGATTGTTAACCGGTTGGACAATTACAAGAGTAATATATATTGGTTTAGGAATAATGGTTATCATGAATGGTGTTCAAGCTCATCATTGGTTAAGTATATTTTTTGGAATATATTTTGCATCGATGGGATTGTTTTCATTCGGCTGTGCATCGGGTAATTGTTATACTGGATATACTACAAATCAATCGAACCCTACAACTACTACAAACACAATTGAGGTAGAGTATGAAGAAGTAAAACAGAAATCTTAAGTTCTTTTTATTTTCTCAATATTTTTTCCTTTAGCCAGTTCATCCACCACTTTGTCTAAGTAACGAATTTGTTGGGTGAGCTGGTTTTCTATTTCTTCTACTCGATAACCACAAATTACACCGGTAATAAGTTTTGCATTTGGGTGAAGTTTGGCTGTTGCAAAGAATTCAGCAAAATTGCTTTTCTTATCTATATGTTTTTGGAGTTCTTTCTCGGTATAGCCTGTTAACCAGCTAATCACTTCTATAAGTTCTGCTTCGGTTCTACCTTTCTTTTGCACTTTAGTTACGTAGTGCGGATACACTGAAGCGTAAGTGAGTGCAGCTATTTTTTCGTCGTGGGTTTTCATAGAGGTTTGTTTTAATCCTAGGGCTCGCGCCCTAGGTAACTATGTCTGTAGACAAGCTGGAGGCTACGCTCCAAACTGTCTTAAGTGATGATCAAGGTGCTTATAGAACATATTATTCCATTCGGTACTGTTTAATGGTCCGAAGGAATGTGATACTCTACCCTCAAATGCTTGTGGTCCTTCAGATACTACTTTCTTTATGTATTCTATTAATCTATTTTTTTCGTAGTTAAATTCACGTTCATCAGTAATGATAAAAGCTGGAGCTGTTTGCGAACTTTTCTTGTATGGTTTCTCATTTGTAACGATTGGCTTAACCATCATTTTCAATATGAATTTTATAAATGCATTTGGTTTACGATGTCTGTCAGTATAAACCATTTCATACGTAACATTGCAATGCGCTAGCATTTGAGATACATTCATTTTGCCCCATTGCCCAGCAGTGTTTGGGGTTAAGCTGTTTATTCTTGAAATTAATTTATCTGCTACTGCAGAGTCGAAGATGTTTTCCATATATTTTTAGTCGTTAGTCGTTAGTCGTTAGTCGTTAGTATTTATTTCGGGAATTTATTACCGGGGTTGAAGATTATACAGGCTTAACAGTAGGTTCTTAATTTCTTTTTTCCCTTTATTTTTCAGAGTAAAGTACCGAAGTAATGCCTCTTTTGAATTGTAATTGGGCGAGGAAGGAGTAATTTGCTGCTTGCGCGTTCTGACTGTCTCTT
>CAZYBY010000090.1:0-14000 GCA_964645385.1 uncultured Sphingobacterium sp. | reverse complement strand
CCTGTCTGACGCCAAGAAGGCTCGAGGACTTCTTGATACTTGATGCTTGACTTATTGATTTATTATAAAAAATTGTTCAAATTGTTCAAATTGACTCATTGTCCAAATTGACTCATTGTCCAATTTGTTCAAATTATCATTGGTTTTTCACAAACTTCAATGTTGAAAATTTATTATCGTGCTCGAGTTTGATGATATACATTCCATTTGATAGCTTACTTACATCTATGCTTTCAGAGTACAATCCTTTTTGTTGAATATCTCCAATAATATTATAAATAACATACGATTCTATTTGCGAGTCCGATTCAATAGTTAAGTAGTTATTCGTTGGGTTTGGGTATACTTTTATTGTATTCTGTTTTATAGAATTCGAAGTACCACTTGCTATGCAATTGGGATCACAACCAGGTACTAAGCAACCGCAATCGTCTAATTTCATTACATAAGTTTGCACATCATAAAAAGGATTATTTATGTTTTCATATCTACCTGTTATTAAAAATCCACCATCTTTAGTTTGAGCACTTTTGTATACAAATTCATAAAAGTCTGGGTGACCATATTCTCTATGCCAAATTACGTTTCCATTTAAATCGTATTTTGTAATTAAAACATCATAATTTTCAGTTAGTGTAGTAGTATCATATAAAGTAGCAGCATTTCCTATACATATGATGTTCCCATCTAGAGTATTAAATACATTCTGATAAGATTGTTCTCTAAATCCAACAAATTTTTCTTTTTTAGACCATAATAAATTTCCATTACTATCTAGTTTAATAAGTAATGAATGATTGTATCCTCTAGTCCATAAATTTGAATCACACCAATTATCTGTAAAGCCAGCTATATAATAAGCACTATTCGATGCTTCAAGTATACTATTTCCTATTGAACGACATTCAAAAAAGTTGTCATTTTCTATTCCTACATAAATTCTCCATTGTTCATTACCATTGGTATCAACTTTCATTGCCATAACTCTTGCTTGATCTGTAGAGCCTGTATAACTTCCCCCACACATTAAGATATTATGTTTTTTTTTATCAAAGCTTGAGGCAAAAGAAAAATCAGCTTTTGAAGCAAAATAACTTGAATCGAAATTTAATACACCATTTAAATCTGATTTTTGTATGTTAAAATTTAAAGATGTTGATATACTATTTTTATATCCAGTAAGATATAAATTACTTTGACTTTTTAGAACTCCACTTATGCTATAATCACCTTCAGCATTATTATAGAAATTAAACTCATTATTAATAGAATCTATCAAATCAATTTTATATAAAACACCATCATAATATTGAGAACCTACTCCCTTTCGAGCTCCTGTAGTGTATAATGTAGAATTATCATCTAATAATATTTGGTCTACGAAATCATCCCCTTCAATGTGATAGACATTTGTATTTAAAGAATCACCATATTTATTAAGTGTATAGAATCCAAAATCTAAACCAAGTGAGAAATTATCAAGATAACCGAATTGCACAATTATGTTACCGTTAGAAGTTTCCGCTAAACTCCAACCCTGACAATTACTTTCAGGGTTGCCATAACGAAAGTGTTTTAAAAAGGTGTTTTGTGCATATACCTTTGAGCAGACTGATAAAACCAGAATGCTCAGTAGGTATATGTGTTTTGCTACTTTCATTTAGAAATGATTAGTTTTTTCATTATTCTCTCACCATTTGCAGTATATATAGCAACAATATACATGCCATTAGTTATCTTTCCTAAATCTAATTGATTATCTGTGTTAGAACTGTTCTCTAAAATCACTGAACCATTAATATTTTGAAGTTCTACTTTCTTAATAGCTACATCACTAGGCTTCATTATAGTTATGAAGCCAGTACTTGGATTCGGGAAAACTGAAAATTGAGTAACATTAAGGTCAGTTGGTTCTGGATTCAGAATAGGACGCATACTTTCTTCAATATATGGAAGAGGAATGTAATATGCGTTGCCATATAAATAATGAAGTATTCCTTGCGCTTCATACGAAACATAGAATTCAGATTCTGCGAGTTCTGTTAATATGTCTTTTGCATTTTGATCTAATTCAATTATTGATGCATCATTGTTTTCTAACTGTACAAGTAGTTGATAAAATGTTTGTTCAGCCTGTTCTTCTTCTGTGTTTACTGGCAATATTTCCAGTAAATCATTTGCATTATTGTATCTTTCCGCTTGAATATATCTTGCAACGAGCATCCATTTCGCAATCGAATGTGGTGTTTCGTTTAAAAATTCAATTGTACTTTCACCTGTAGAATCATTTTCTTCAAAATATTGGGTTGCTTCAAATAAAAGTTCACTTAATTCTTCAGTGTTTTCATTAATTAAAGCAAAATTAATATCATCACGAATTAAATTAATTTCTCTACTTTTACTATCAAAACAAGCTGAATCAACTACATATTGTTGGGTACAATTAGTAACATAAGTGGTTGTCATATTCGTAGATCCTACCAAATAAAGTGGAGTTATTTCAGCAATAGATGTATTATGAGTTCTATAAAAAAAGCTATTTTCATCATTTTCAATATAAATATCTGCATTCACAGGATTATTTTGCTCAAATCTATTACCAGCAGGAGCTGATTTATCTGATGAAATACATACACCTTGATCGCTCATCATACCATTTAGAACCCAGTGGTTTTGAACAGGATTAATTAAATCACTTGATATGAAAGTGTTACATTTCACTTGAACATTTGAATTCGGCCCTAACATATATATTCCTTGTCCAGCGCCTTTATTGTTTTTTCCAACATCTAGAAATGTATTTTTAAATATATTAGACTTGAAATTCTTATTACTTGCTGACTTAGAAATTATCCCACAATAACCATCATAAAACAGATTTTTAGTGAATGTATAACCAACACTGCCTCTTGAATTAATTCCAATAAAGAATTTTGGAACTTCACTTGAGCCTGTATTATAATTCGGATCAACCATAAAAGTACAGCCCTCCACTTTTATTCCAGCCCCTCCTCTTAAAATAATTCCATATGCATCCGATTTAAAATTTGAGGATTGGAAATTCTGATCAGTGAACAAACTTGAACCACTAGAAAAATCAACCCCTACCCATAGATTTATAAATTCACAAAGAGAAATCTTATACGTAGAAGCAATTGAAGTAATACCCTTATTCTGAGTAACCTTCGCTTCATCATAAACATTATTTACCGAAAGAGGGTGGGTATATAAAATACTATTTTTAAAATTATTAGAGTTGAAATATACACGATTAATATATTGTAAGTCCACAAATGTTTTATGTCGACCATCAGGATAAGCAATAGCATCTTTCAATATTGCATCAGTAATAAACTGACATGAAATAAATTTACTTTTATTATCTCTCACCAATCCACTTCCAATTGCTGATTTACTTATTAATTGAACAGCTATGTAATTATTTCTAAAAATTGCACCCGTAGCTTCGACATAACCAGTATAATTTACTTTGGTTTTGTAATTTGTGGACTCATTGCTAACACCTATTCTTGCATGTTCAATAACACATTCTGGATTAATTACTACTTTTCCGTTTGCTGATAATGTCGAATATATTTTAATTCCATTCCACATAGTATAAGTGCAATTATAAGCTGTAAATACTGTAGGTATTCCGTTTTCACTTTCTAGAGTTAATGTTGCACCTGCATGAACATAAACAATTGCATTAGGACTAAATTCAAAACGCATACCTTTTATTTTTAGATTTACCCCAGGAGCTATTGACATAGAATTTTTTATCCAAACTTTACCATTAGAAGAAATTAACGGATTTGAACTAGAAGTCCAAGTATCAGAACTTGTAACAGATACATTTAAGTTCTCTCCAGTCAAAGTTACTATTGTAACGGCAATTGAATTTGATGACAATAAACAGCCTAGATTTGAAGAGCCCGTAACTGAATAATTACCTGCTAAAGTTGCAATATATGTGCTTCCAGTAGCACCATTTATGTTTGAACCATTCAACATCCATTGATAAGTATAACCAGATTTAGGATTTACCACAGTTAAAGTAGTATTATTTCCAGTACAATAATTTGAAGTTACTGTAGATGTTATAGAAATCGTTTCAACACTCATCTCTCCAAATACAATATCATCGATTACTACATCTTTTCCAGCAGAAGTAGTTCCAAAATTATCGACTTGTTTTATGGTAATTTTTATAACTGATGGAAATGATCCTATTGGTGGGCATTGCCATTTAAAACAATGTTGTCTCCACTTAATGTCATTGCCAACTATAGTATATCTGGTATTAGGAATTTCAATATCATCGATTAAAAATCGCAACTTTAAATCGCTATTCTGAATCCTGTTTATGTTTGTTGACCAAAATGAAAATGAATATGTTTTTCCTGGAAAAACTGAATAAATTTGTTGCTCCCAAATAATAACATTACTTGTATCAAAATGCACTGATGTGCTATAGGCGTTATCAGGCCTGAATTGATAAAATCCATCTACAAAAAAAAGATTGCCATCATCGCCTGTATGATCTGAAATTAACTTATATGAATCTTTATTCCAACCTGCAAGTTCATTATCTAGTTTATAAAAACTAGGCCTAGAACTAGGATTATTACAAGGATCTGAGCCTACAACATATTTGTATCTTAAATCAGAATTAAATTCATTCGAATAGAAAATATCATTACAAACTGGAGCATCACTAAAATCACCATTATTAATTAAATTAGATACTATACATGTTGGAGCACATGGCTCTCCATTGCTTAAATCTATTTTAATTGTAAGATAATGATAAGAAGCCAAAGCAGTTACATTTCCAATAGTAATGTTAGCGTCACTAAAAGTAGAAAATGCTCCATCAACATCATTATAAACAATTATCTCCCCGTTAGAAACAAATGTACCGTATATCCAGCTATGACTTTTGATTTTAATAATTCCACCAATATTCCAATATACGTTTTCAGGTCTTATTCCATCTAAAATAATATTGGTTGATTCTTCAAATATTAAATCGCCGTCGATATTTATAATGATAATATCTGTATCACTTCCTGTAAGTTTAATGTTCTGAAATTCATCTGTTGTTAAATTGAATGGAATCGTATAAGTTCCAGCGGTTAATTCTGAATCCAGGTTACTCAATTCTATTCCATTATTCGTATTTAAAAAACTCTTTAAACTATCCATTTCAATTAATGCTGTAGATAATTCTGAATTTGATGTTCGAATTACGGAATCAGGATTTGCATATAAACCAATAATACTACCTAGTGCACCTATTTTTCCTTTAATAAGATTGGGATTATTGTTAATAAAATTGTTTCCTGTTAATACTGCATAATAGCGAAGTGTTTGATTCGGTATTTGTGCTTTTACATTAATCGCAAATAACATTGCAACTAAAAGAAAGGTAATATTATACGCCTTTTTCATAGAGTTACATTTAAGTCAAAGATTTGATATTTATTGAATAAGTAAATTGATATTCATAAATGTAGAAGCAAAAAAACTTCCTTGCAATACGATAAATCTCGTATTTTTTTTATCAAAAAAAATGCTTATAAAATTGTGTTGGATTTGTATGATGGATATAAAAAAGCTTTCCTATTAGCAAAAAATAGAGTTTATAGATTTTTTTTCTTTAGTTGACATAAACCATGCCATAATCATGAAAATAAATTTTATTTTTAAAAGAAAATTTACTTTGGCAAAAAGTTGTAAGTCAATCAAATTCCTTGAATTATTTTAAAATCGTATTTTTTTGCCTAGAGTAATTTTCCAACTCTATTGTACTCCGACAATAGATAATCGAAAATAGAAAAGTACTAGGACCATTGTTCAAATTGACACATTGTCCAAATTGTTCAAATTGACTTATTGTTCAAATTACATTGGCATATTGGCTAATTAACTCATTAGCTCATTCAAAATACCAATTTGGTTTTTAGTACAATTATGCTTATATTTGCAATATGAAACACATATCTTACGCTATGAGACTTGAATTAACAGATTTTTCGGACAAAATTGAGCGTGAATTCGACTTCGGAGACGACAGGTCGATTTCTTGGTTCAGATTTTTATTGAGATTATTTGGCTTGTGATTTTATTTCACCAGTGCGATGAATCCTGATGCTTTTTGTTCGCCAACGCGAAGGTAGTAGACGTATGCCCCAGCCGTACAGTTCTCCCCTCTCCACACAAACTCTGGATCTTTTGTTTCTAACATTTTTTGTCCCCATCTATCAAATATGATGAACTCAAATTCATCCGGACAAATAGTTCTTGTTGCTAAATTGATTTTAAACTCATCGTTCACACCATCACCATTAGGAGAAAAAACTTGGGGAATTAAAGGTTGACCAAAATCTAATAATGGTGCTACTCTAAAATTTACAACTCTAGAAATGGTATCGTACTCGTTGCAATATTTATTACTTAATAATTTTAGTTCTACTGGGTATAATACGTTTCCTTCCAAACCACAATCAGGGTATACATTCAAAACTGATTGAACCTCTCCAAGCCCTTGTACAGCGGCCATCTCCACGCGTATAGGTAAATCTGTATTGAACAATGGAGTAGCACTTAACAATAGCAAATCATCAGGGTCTACATCAGAACCACTCACATCGATAGCTTTAGAATATCCTGCATTCAAATTATATAAATTCGAATCTGGTTTCAACATTAATGGATCAACATTCGATGGTAAAATATATTCAAATGTTACACGTACAGTATCGAACTTTTCGTTTTCACATTTATGATCTCGTGTTACAAAATCTAAATACAAAACATCTTGCCCATAAAAATTATCACATGTTGGTGTCCAACAAAAACTACCTCGCTTAGCATTTGGAGTATTCCCAATTAAATTAAATGTAGCTCCATTTGCAAGGAAATCGTAATTGACATTTTGCATTAATAGTTCGATATCATCTGAGTCTATATCTTCTGCTAGTACACTGAAACAATTCTGCTTCCCAATTTCAACAGCAATAGTATTGTTGAAGCCTACATTCGTTCCTTCTGCTGAAATAGTGGGTGCTTCGTTCAACATAGGCAGTACATTAATTTTAACTTTTAATGTATCGTAAGCAGAAATTGGGCAAGAATTATCATATATAATGATGGATAAATAAATAGGTGAGTCGATTTGCAAATCACACCTTGGCGTCCAACAGAATTCACCATTAATTGTAGTATTACCTACCAAAACATCCGGTGTAATTTTAGCACCTAACTTAAACACATCTAAATTTTCTGCTATCGCTTCAATCTTTATAATGTCGGAAGAATTCAAATCTGTACCTTGAAATTGAAAACATAAATTCTCTTCCTTATGTACATCAAAAGTATTGTTTGTTTTGTTCGTTTTTAAAGTAGGTGCGATATTCGGTTGTTCATTGAACTTAAACTTCACACGTATAGTATCATCCTGTGAAAAAGGACAAGAATTATCATAAACGATAAAATCGATATATGCTCCACTGCCTGTATCTATTGGGCATGTAGGTGTCCAGCAAAATCGTGTAGTTATGTTTTGTGTACCTGAAATGTCGGATGGATTTAAACTTGCGCTATTGCCAATGATTTTGTACATACCTACTGTATCCACTCTGAATTTTAATATTTCAGCAACATCATTATCTTTTGCTTGAATATCAAAACAAACTTGTTGATCTATAAATACATTTACAGTTGAATTTGCTCCAACGATGTTTGTCGTAATTTCAGGTTTATGTCGGGGAGGACAATTCAGCACCTCTAATTGCAGCTCTCGAACAACCTCTCCAATCTTAACTCCATTTCTATACTCTTCACAAATTACAGATATTACATATACACCAATTTGTGTTGGCACTAAATAAATAAACGCCGTATCGTTATCAACATATAAATCCGGATTACCATCCATAACATTTTGTGGAGTACCAACATTATAACCCGATGACCAAATGATTGGATCATATGGCGCAGGTCCCGTGTTTTGCATCGGATTGTTTCTAGAAGTATAACCACCAGCATTGGGTATACCAATTTTCATTCTTGTTTCATCCCCATCAGCATCTTTTATTTTGAAATCATATTTGAATGCTTCTCCAACACATAAATAATTTAATGGGTCTCTTAAATATTCAGGAGAACTGTTTAAACTGAAAGCCCCATTATTTGGATATGGAGAAGGAAATTCCATATAGAAAGCCATTGGTGTGCCACCAGGATTAATAATATTTTTGATAATATCATTTCTACAACACCTTTCCCATTGTATATAGTAACCATCGGTATTGTTGTACAAAGTTTTAGGTAATTCAACTAAGGCTGTGAAAATACCTGTCTCTACACATCTCAACTGCGGACTAGTACAGCCTGTATTGAATCGAATAGGGTAAATTGTTTTTCGAGGCATTGTAATAATCTCAATCTGCGCGTTAGTTTCTTTATCGTAAATCCCAACATCTAAACTAAACTCGAAAGGAGCACCTCCTCCTCCACAATCCCGATACATTTTCATTTTGAATTCATAGGTATCGCCAGTGATATGTCGATAACTAAAATCACCACCCACTATATGCGCAGAATAAGCATTCGTAATGCATAGCATTAGGAAGCTTAAGAGTATAAAACGGCTATATATTAGAAGACGCATATATCAAATATATCATTAAAAATTAAAACATAATTGATATGCTTCCAGCGGTTTCCTTGTCTAACAATTTTATTACATAAAAATATACCCCTGTCGGTAAATTTTCTCCCGACCATTTAAAGCCAAAATCGGCAGATTCGTATACCTTTTCTCCCCAGCGATTATAAATAGAGATTTTAAAGTCGTCGATACATGAAGAGGGGTATGTAGAATTAAACGAAAAATAATCGTTTATTCCATCCTTATTTGGAGTAAACACATTCGGCAAATTCTTAAACGGTTCACCTAAGTCGATGGAAACAGATTTCAACTTCACTTCTATGGTATCCGTTTTAGGTTTCGGACAAGAATTATCACTTACAATTAGCTGAAATCCTTCATTTTCACTTGCTATTAAATCGCATCTAGATTTTATGCACAGGTTGTAATTAATTGGATTTTTTTGAAGCGTATCGTATTCAATTTCTATTGAATTTCTTAGCAATTCACCTGTAATATTATGGATAGAAATACTTAAACTATCATCAACATTTATATCGTTGCTTGTAAACTGTAAGCATAATTCTGTATTCGCATTTAAAATATTTTCTGATGAATTTAACCAAGAAATTTCTGGAGAATTTCTTACTGGGCAGTTTATTACTTGGTATTGAATTTCTCTACGTATGCTTGATATTAATTTACCATTTCGATATTCAAAAATACCAATGGCAAAGGAATAAAGTCCCATTTGTTGTGGATTTACATATAACATACCAGTTATCGAATCTATACTGATATCAGGGCTACCATCTAAAATATTATTCATACTATAACCCGTTTGCCATACAACTTCATCGTACGGACCAGGATTAAGAATGGAAATTCCATTGGCATTGTTATTTGCATTATTTGTACTTCCAATTAGTGGAGGAACTATTTTATATACAATAGAATCTCCATCAATATCCGAATGTGCATAATCTGCATAAAAATCTTCACCTGCACATAAGTATAAGTTTTGCTCTGAGATCAATTGCGGACTAGAATTAATAAAATCAATTCCATTTTTTTGGATAGACGGAAAATCTGCATAATAAGCAATTCCAGAATTATCCGGGCGATTTATGTTTTTAATACCATAATTTCTACAACACTGCTCATAGTTTAAGTAGTATCCAAGGGTATCTTTAAAAATGGCTGTATCAACCCTTAGGGTATCCTGATAAATACGTTTTTGCACACAACTTACTGTGGAAGAAATACAATTCCCTACCAGAAAATCTACTGCCTTTATAGGGCCTGGTATCAGGTCGATAGTACGAACAAGGGTATTGCTTGATTTACCATATATTCCTATTCTCAAATTTCCCGGAGGGTAATCAATGGCAGATGGCGAACAATCTTTATAATATTCTAAGGTAATGAGGTATTTATACTTATCGATATAAGTATAGCTTATACTACCCCCAACGATATGCGAAGCGCTAACACTGCAAACCGATAAGAATAACAGCATTATTCCGATAAATAATCCTCTATGCGCATTCATTTCATTAAAAATAGCATTTTATACCTTAACTTTGAAGAATTATTATGAGAACAACAAAGACACTGCCAATTATAGAAAAGGTAGAAATTATTGATATCGCAAACGAAGGCAAAGGCATAGCCAAACATGAAGATTTAGTGATTTTCGTAGAAAAGGTAGTCCCTGGTGATGTTGTAGATATACAATTACTTAAAAAGAAGAAAAATTTAGCGGAAGCAACTCCTATACATTTTCATGAAAAATCGAGCTTACGATCAGATGCATTTTGCTCACATTTTGGAACATGTGGCGGTTGTAAATGGCAAAACATGTCGTACAATGCTCAATTACAATTCAAACAAAAAATTGTAGTAGATGCATTAACTCGATTAGCAAAAATTGAATTACCAGAGTTTCATCAAATTATTGGTTCGGAGGAGACTAAACATTACAGAAACAAATTAGAATTCACCTTCTCGAACAAACGTTGGTTAGAAAAAGCTGAAGTTGCTTCAGGAGAAGCATTCGATATGGATGCTCTTGGCTTCCATGTCCCTCGAAGATTCGATAAAATCATCGATATACATCAATGTTATCTCCAAGACACTCGTTCTGATGAAATTCGAAATGAAGTAAGAACGTTCGCAAAATCAAATTCATTTTCGTTTTACGATATTAAACAAAACGAAGGTTTTCTCAGAAATTTAATCATGAGAAATACTAGCACCAACGAGTGGATGCTTATCGTTGTATTTGCTGAAGCACAAGAAGAGAATATCGAAAAAATGATGTCGCATTTGAAAGCTAAATTTTCATTTGTTACCTCATTACAATATGTTATCAACACAAAAAAGAACGATACTATTTTTGATCAGGAAGTAATATGTTATCATGGCAAAGCCTTTATACATGAGGAGATGCAGGATTTAAACAACAATAAAATTTCATTCAGAATTAGTGCTAAATCTTTTTATCAGACTAATGCAAAGCAAGCAGAAGTATTGTACCATGTGGCTGGTAAATTAGCAGATTTAAAAGGTGATGAAATTGTATATGATCTGTATACAGGCACTGGCACAATTGCAAATTTCATTGCGTCGAAAGCAAAAAAAGTAGTAGGTGTAGAATATGTTCCAGATGCAATTGAAGATGCAAAAGTAAATTCGAACATCAACAATATTTCTAATACTGTATTTTATGCAGGTGATATGAAAGATTTATTGAACGATGAATTTGTAGCTACTAACGGAAAGCCAAGTGTGGTTATTACCGACCCTCCAAGAGCTGGAATGCACGAAGATGTTTGTAAGCAGTTGTTAAAGCTCGAAGCAGAAAAAATAGTTTATGTTAGTTGTAATCCAGCTACACAAGCACGTGATTTAGCAATACTAGATGAAAAATATAAAGTGATCACTGTACAACCAGTTGATATGTTCCCGCATACCGAACATGTTGAAAATGTTGTACTCTTAAAATTGAAATAAATGCAACCGGAAGAACTATTAGGAAACCCTAACGAAAAGAAAAACGAAAGCCCGTTGAAAAGTTTAGAAACGGAGTTAATCTTATATAGCGATTCTATAAAAGAAGTTGCAGAAGATATAATTGAAGAATTGTCGAAGTACCCTATTTTCATTGCGCATCAGCATGAAGCACGTATAGGAGAAATTATCATCGACAAAGAAGAATTAGCGACAGAATGGAACATCCACGCTTCTACCCTTGAAGAATTTGTCGAACGCGGAATTGTAAAAGCCGAAAAACAAGAATTCTTCAAACAGAATTACAAAGATCCAAATTCGTATATTTGTGTATTCGTGATGGTACCAGAAGGAGCGAATTTTGTGTTTTATCCTTATAAATAGTAACTGGTAATTGGTAACTGGTAACTGGTAATTGGTAACTGGAACATAATTCATAATTCATAATTCATAATTTACAAATGGCAAAAGGAATTCAAATCCTGAACAGTGTTCAGATTCAGCAGAAGATAGACCGTATGGCATATCAAATTTTAGAAGATTGTTTCGAAGAGAAAACAATCATCATTGCAGGAATTGCTAATCGTGGATATACTTTAGCGAAAAGACTAAAAGCTGTTTTAGAGAAAATCTCGAAAATTAAAATTGAGTTAATTGAAATCACATTGAATAAAGACAGTGATCATTTAGAATCGGAAGTTGACACTCCAATTTCAAAATGTAAAAACAAAACGATTATACTAGTAGATGATGTATTGAATTCGGGAAAAACATTAGTATATGGTTTGGCTGTATTTTTAAATATCCCTACAAAAAAAATAAGAACTGCTGTATTAATTGATAGAAGTCATAAGATGTTTCCAGTATCAACAGATTTTGCTGGATACACCATATCTACAGTATCTCAAGAGCATGTTTCAGTAGTATTCTCATCAAAAAAATCGGAAGAAGCGGTTTATTTATCATAAAGTAATTTATGTTGAAAAAAATATTTCTTATCGGATTTATGGGCTCTGGAAAGAGTACCTTTGGTAAGAAATTAGCCAAAGAATTGAATACTTCATTTATCGATTTAGATAAGGTAATTGAAGAAAAAGCGAAGTGTAGTGTAGGCGACATATTCAAATACTTAGGCGAAGATACTTTCCGAACAATGGAATCGGAAGCCTTAAAATCATTTGAACATTTAGATGCATTTGTAATGGCCACAGGTGGTGGAACCCCTTGTTACTTCAGCAATATCGATTATATCAACGACCAAGGAATTAGTATTTACATAGAACTCGACACAAAAAGTATTTACAACAGATTAGTAAATGCGAAAAATGTAAGACCAACTATTAAAGGCAAAAACCAAGAAGAACTGATGAAGTTTATCGAAGAAACTTTTCAAGTTAGAAAAGCTATTTACGAACGAGCAACTTTTAGAGTGAACGGGTTAAATTTAGATGTTAAAAACATCGTCGAATTACTAGCTTAATTTCACCCTAGGATCTAATAAGCTATAACTGATATCTACCAATAGATTTACAATTACAAACAGAAAAGCAATAAACAATACCGCTCCCATTACAACTGGTAAGTCTGATAATTCTAATGCATCTACAGTTATTTTACCAAGTCCGTTCCAACTGAAAATATATTCCACAAAAAAAGCGCCTGCCATAAGAGAAGCAAACCAACCCGAAATAGCCGTAACCACAGGGTTTAAAGCATTCTTTAATGCGTGTCGCCATACTACCATAAAAGGCGATAAACCTTTGGCTTTCGCAGTACGTATGTAATCCATTTTCATTACATCTAACATCGAACTGCGAGTAAGCTGAACAATTATAGATAGTGGTCTTAATCCTAAGGTTAAAGTTGGGAGTATTAAATTTTTCAATTGTAATTCTTCACCATTAAAAGGATTGTAATCGTACAAACTACCCGACATGTTTAATCCGGTGTAGGGACCTAAAACAAATGCAAAAAACCATGCAATTAAAATTCCGGCAAAAAACGATGGCATAGAAACGCCAAGTATTGCAAAAGACATAGATGTACGGTCGATCCAAGTATCCTTATACAATGCAGCTAATAAGCCTAACAAAATTCCAACCGCACTCGCAAATATCATAGATGCCAATGCAAGTACTGCTGTGTTCGGGATAGTTTCCCATAAAATATCAGATACTTTTTTTTGCGATTGATAAGATCTACGCAAGTATGGCGCTTTTAACACCAATACTTTAGTAGTAGAAACGGGGAATAAACTTAGGTAATTATATTTTGCTTTATCGGCCGAATCGTTAGTATTTATTGAGATCGGAGATACATCATTTATGTATAA
>CAZYBY010000089.1:0-1869 GCA_964645385.1 uncultured Sphingobacterium sp. | reverse complement strand
CTGTAAAACTAGCATCAACAAAATCATTGTTCGCCAATACTGAAGTCATACTAACTGTATCTAAACGTAAAGAAGTTGCAGTTGTAATAATTGGAGTTGCATTGTTGAATGCAAAATAATAGGTACCGGCTACAGTAGCTGTAAAAGTAGCTGTTTGTAACACATAGGTTGTACCAGAAACAGAAATATTACCACCTAATTGAGTAGCACCAGTCAATGATCTTGACGTGTTTACATATACTTTCAAGGTTTGTGCAGAACCTGCAGCAGAACCTAAACGAGTATAATAAGTTAACGTAACTTGTTCATTAGCTTGTAAAGCGATAGCTCTAGTGTATAAAGTAGCATTGGTAGCTGCAGTAGTACTTGAATTCACGAAATAGTAAATTGTCCCACTTTGAGCTGCACCAGCTGTATTACCTAGCCCCCAAGTAGAACTAGAAAAACCATCTGTATAATCTGTAGTATCATCAAAATTATTTGTATAAGGACAAGTTGCAGCTAAATACAATGAAAATGGACCTACCCAAGCACTTTGCGTAGCACCACAATTTGCTCTAACATAGTAACTTAAATCACCAGAAGCAGGTGTTAAACCTGTTAAACCAATAGATGTTCCATTTGCAACTGCAGTAGTTCCAGTACCTTGAGTAAAACCAGAGATTCCGTATTCTACATCATATTGATTAGGAGCACTCAAAGAAGCTGACCAAGATAATGTTGCACTGTCTACGGTTAAATCAGTAGCAGCATTTACATTTGTAGCATTCAAACGGATACATGAAACTGCTTCAAAAGTTACATCAAAATCAAATTGTAAGTCAGACCAACGGTCATCCCATACAATATAATACGTTGTTCCTGCAGTAACTGGAATTGTTAATGTCGATAAATAATTTACATCATCAACATCATCATTACCAGAATAACAAGCAAGTGCTGTACAAGTACCTGTAATCACAGAAACACGGGTGTCATCACTATTGGTTACACCATCATTTTGAGGTAAATCAGAGGTGATGGTTAATTCACCATTAGCCGTAGCGGTATATACATACCAAATAGCATTTGGAGTTGTTGCAGCTGTTCCACCAGTACAGTTCCCTAAGTAAGTTCCTGTAATTTGAGGACAAGTTGTCGTTGATCCAGCAGTAACAGGTAATGCAGTAGCACAAGTTAATTGTGCATTAGCAACCATTCCTCCTAAAGCAAAAATTGAAAGTAATAGTTTTTTCATATGAAATAATTAAAATTTTGTCGATTTCAAATTTAGAAATAATTTACGATATAACATAAATTACTTTTAAATTTTACTCTTTTTCCCATTTCCCTACCACACTTGTAGCCAAAGCATTACCCAATACATTCGTGGCACTACGAAACATATCACAAAAATGATCGATGGGTAAAATGAGTGCAATCCCCTCAACAGGAATTTTAAACATGCCGCATGTTGCTGCAACCACAACCAAACTGGCACGAGGTACACCTGCAATTCCTCTACTAGTAAGCATTAACACCAATAACATGGTCATCTGAGTAGGAACATCCAAATGATGTCCCGAAGCTTGTGCAATAAAAATACTGGCAAACGTCATGTACATCATACTTCCGTCTAAATTGAATGAGTAGCCCAAAGGCAACATAAAGGAAACTATTCGGTCTTTAATGCCGAATCGTTCCAATTCTTCAGTTAACTTTGGAAAAACCGCTTCACTACTTGTGGTACCAAAGGCAATGGCTAATGGAGAAATTATACGCTGTAATAATTCTTTTAATCGGGATTTCAAAAACAAATAACCAACCACAAGCAATACGAACCAAAGTGATCCAATTCCGACCAAAAAAGCGCCTAGGAATTTAGTATAC
>CAZYBY010000088.1:0-2254 GCA_964645385.1 uncultured Sphingobacterium sp. | reverse complement strand
ACACGTTTTGATTTAGAGGGGTGGTTATATCAATTTGGTGCTTGGATGAATTCTGTCTCTGGTACATGCGGGAAGAGTATCAATCCAATCGCTGTGGCCATGGATAGTGCTGTGAAAGCTCAAAAATATAAGAAGCTTACTAAAGAGCAACAACAGCAAATTATTGTGGATTACTTAACAGGTGATTTTGAGCCGCCAAAAGCTAGACGTAGCAAGTTAGTCTGTCAGATTGATGATAATGAAGCCCGTGCTGTGCAGCGTTTGATTCTGGATATGCAGGGACAATCTGAAGTCTTAGATGATTGGTTGGATGCCATCATTTGTCGTTATTTCTATAACAATTCATGGGCAGAGATGAAGAACTCAACCCGTACCGAAATGGATGCCAAATTTGATGTTAAGTGTGGTTTGGCAGCTTTGCATGTTCGGTATGGGTTTATAAGATTATTAAACTAAAATTGTGAATAATCACAACTTTAAAAAAGTTAAGTCTCGAACTGATTGAAGCATGCCAAATATAAAAGCCCACTTTTTTTTGTGAGCTTTTTTCTTAAGTACAGTAATTATACGCCCTAATATTTTTGGCGGGACTATAAGGCTCGATGCTTCTAATTTTCTGATTTAGTGGAATTTCAACATATGTGAAAAAAGGTAAAGTATCATTTTCTGCATCAATCTTATGAGAATTTAATGATTTAGATGTCTCATTACTAAAAGCTTTGAAACATCGTTTATTAAAAGAGGAAGAAAATTTATATGGATTATTATCTTGAGTGTGTATGCGAAACTCTATATTAGAGATTGCATTCTTGTTAAGATTTTTTGTGTTGTAATTGATTTGTAGTAACATTTTTTGTTTGGATTCTGAATTTTCAGTGTCAACTACATAGATTCTATAATCGGCCGATTGGTAATCAGTTCTAAGAGCTTTTAATTCTTTTATTTCATAGTTTTCTTCTTTAATTTTTTTAAAATCATCAAGAGTCTTAGTGCTATAGATACATTTGTCTTTACCACAAATTAGCTTAAAGTATTTTTTATTTTGAATAGCGATGTATTTTTTACTCGAAAGTACACTTTCAATGGCATTTTTTCTTCCCAAGGAAGTAAAGTCCACAATTTTAGTTAAAAATGACATTAAAAATAGAGAAAGAAAAATCATAAAAACGTAAGAACCAAAGAACCTGTTCGATAATACATTTCTTTTATTTTTTATTTTATCTTTATGATTTTTAATAACTATTGATCTAAATAAGGATTTTGGTTTCAAATCCTTTTGCTTACTTATGTAGCGTTTTAAAAAAAAGGTAGCATAAAAATCAAGTTTTATTTTTACATACTCAAACCGAAATGGCAGAGGGGTAAAGAAATAAATTATTGTTGAAGCAATTATTAAAAATAGAAATGAAGTAGTAGTGATGTTGTATAAAAAACCATAATAAGCATAATCGTTAAAATCAAAGACTAAATCTAGATAATTAAAACCGCTGTATTCCGCAGCGCTTTCGATCATAACTCTACCAGATAGATATAAATAGCCTAAAACTGTTGAAAGGCCAAATGCATAAAGGATTTCTTTGAGTTTCATATAAGTATTTTATTCAAATCTAAGTAATTATTCGAAGTCTGAGTTTTATTGACTATTCTTTAAAAGTATCATTCAAAGCCTGTTGCACTGCATCTACACGTGTTTTACAGGCTTTGTATGCCACCATAGACTCTTCAACGATTTTCATTAAATTGTCGATGTCTGGCTCTTCCTGTGACTCCAATAGCTCGGCATTCTTTTTAAGGACTTCATAGCCTTCCTTGAAAGAGAGTTCTCTTTTACTCATTACTAATTACCTTCGTTACATTTGCTTGAATGGTGCCATCCTGTAATTCGACCTGGATGTTATCACCTGAGATTTGTTGAATAGAGCGAATCGCTTTTCCTTCACTACGAACAATTCCGTAGCCTTTAGCCATCACGTTTCTTGGATTCTGAATTAGGGTTTCCCGCAGCAGTGATTCGACTTGATTCGTTGCCAGTTTGATCTGTTGCTGGGCTAAATAATGTAGGGTGCTTCGCATCAAATCTACGCTCTTATTTGCTTCATTAATCTGCCCATGCGCAAGCGTCTTAATCACTCTCATGTATTGATCATTTTGGCTTTGGTACGCCGTGATTTGATGTTGGGATAATAGCTTAATGGTTTGGAATGAATCTAAGACATCCTGAGTCCGTTCAGCAATTAGATTACGAATGCCACTA
>CAZYBY010000087.1:0-6557 GCA_964645385.1 uncultured Sphingobacterium sp. | reverse complement strand
GATTATAATTCATAATTCATAATTCATAATTCATAATTCATAATTCAAAATATGCTAATCGAATCCAACAAATCTCTTCTTCCATATAATACATTTCGTATAGATGTAAGGGCGAAGTATTTTGTGGAAGTTACATCGATTGAGGATTTGAATTCTTTGATAAAATCGGATGAATTTATTCAGAATGAAAAATTCATTTTAGGTGGTGGTAGCAATTTGCTGCTTACAAAAGATTTTGATGGAATTGTAGTTCGTTTAGGAATTAAAGGCATAACTGTTTGTGAAGAGGGTAATGATGTATATGTTGAAGCAGGAGCAGCAGAGGTATGGAACGATTTCGTTCAATATACCGTAAACAAAGGCTTTGCTGGTATAGAGAATTTAAGTTTAATTCCTGGAACAGTTGGAGCATCTCCGATTCAAAATATTGGAGCATATGGTGTTGAAGTAAAAGATTGCATTCATTCTGTAACTGCATTTCAACTTTCGACTGGTGAATTGAAAAAATTCAGCAATTCAGAATGTAAATTTTCTTATCGAGAGAGTGCTTTTAAAAATGAATGGAAAGGGCAATATATTATTGTTGCAGTCACTTTCAAACTTTCCTTAATTCCGAATCTGAAATTGCATTATGGTGCGATAGAAGAAGAGTTAAGAAAAAGAGGTATTCAATCTCCATCTCTTCGCGATGTTGCTGATGTTGTATCTGAAATTCGTGTGAGTAAATTACCAGATCCCTCTACTATTGGTAATTCGGGGTCTTTTTTCAAAAACCCGATTATCGAAAAAAGTACATTTAATTCTATTGTTCAAAAATTCCCTGATATCGTAAATTATCCAACACCCGATGGTAAAGTGAAGCTAGCAGCTGGTTGGTTAATTGAGCAATGTGGCTGGAAAGGCAAGCAAATTGGCAATGTTGGCACTTGGAAAAACCAAGCTCTAGTTATTGTTAACCATGGTGGTGCTTCTGGTAAAGAAATCTTTGACTTCTCCGAATTAATTATTCAAAGCGTTTTTGAGCGTTTTGGTGTATCTTTAGAGAGAGAAGTAAATACCCTATAATTTTTTTCTGGGTTCATGCAACCCTAGGTTTTCTCATTCGTCATTCTCTTGTAGTTTAAAAATTTGGGACAATCTTTCGATATACACGATTATCTTATTGAGCGATGCAAGTCGGGCGACTCTGTAGCGCAACAAGAAATTTATAAACGGTATGCAAAGAACATGTACAATACTTCTTATAGAATTCTAGGACATCAAGCTGAAGCAGAAGATGTATTGCAGGAATCATTTCTAGAAGTGTTTACAAAAATAAATGAGTATCGAGGAGAATCAACATTTGGTGCCTGGCTTAAAAGAATTGTCATCAATAGAAGTATTTCGCTTTTAAGAAAACGAAAATTTGAACTTATTGATGATCATGATGTAGAAAATATTACTGAAGAAGAATTTCAATTCGACTTTCAGGATTCTACATCAAAAATAATTGATGCTATTAAATCTGAAGTGAATAAACTTTCCGATGGATATAGGTTAGTGCTGAGTTTGTATTTGTTTGAAGGCTATGATCATGTGGAGATTGCCCAGATATTAAATATCTCAGAATCGACCTCTAAAACTCAATATGCTAGAGGAAAGGAAAAATTAAGACAACAACTGTTAACATTGAATTGGAATGAATAGGTTAGAAGATTTTATTAAAGAACATAAAGAAGAATTCGACGCTGAGATTCCTTCAGATAGAATTTGGCTTTCAATTGAAGCTAAGTTGCATAACAGACAAAGGGAACTTCTCTGGAAGCCTTATGTAGCAGCAGCTTCAGTAATGTTATTTATTTCATTTACTTGGATAATTGCAAACCATAAATTGAATGCAAATTCTGAATTTGTTAAAAGTGAAATTCCTTTAGAAGTAAAAGAAGCACAAGTTCAATTTTCATCATTAATAGAAATAAAAAGAAACGAATTAAATCAATATAGAAATTCGAACCCAGATTTAATTAGCGAGTTTGAGCATCAATTAGTAGAGCTTCAAAAAAATTACGCAATACTTCTCCCTCAATTGAAAGATGAAAATAAAAAGGATATTATTCTGCAAGCAGTTATTGAAAATCTACAAATGCAGGTAGATATTTTAAATCAACAAATAGAAATTATAAATCAGTTAAAACAACAAAATACCAATGAAACAGACAAAATTGTTCCGCTTTAGTCTAATCATTTTATGTATTCTGAGCATACATACATTTGCGAATGAACAGAATACAGAACGTGAAAAAAAGATTATCAAAAACTATTCAGTATCTACGAACGATAAACTGAATATAGAAAACGAATACGGCCAAGTAGTTGTAAATACTTGGGATAAGAATGAAGTAAATGTAGAAGTTACGGTGAAGTCGAACGCCAGTACTGATGCAAAAAATCAAGAGATGTTAGAGTCTGTTAATGTTTCAGAAACACGTGCAGGTGGGTCAATTTATTTGAAAACATTAATTCATTCGGGGAATTTCAAAACCAGTAAAAGTTCATTAAAAGTGAATTATAGTATCAACGTCCCTGCTTGGATGAATATGAATTTAGTGAATAAATTCGGTAATGTTTATTTACCTTCTCTTACTGGTACGCTTCAGTTAAAAGTTACATATGGCAATATAAAAGCAGAAAAACTTTTAGGTAATTCTGAGAAAAGAATCGAAGTTAGTTTCGGTGCGGCTGATATTGATGAAGTTGAAAATTTGAATATAGAATCTAAATATTCTAAACTTACAATTGACAAAATTAATAAGGCTGAAATTCAAAATTCATTTGGTAAAACAATTATTCAAGAAGCCAATAGTTTAAGGGTTTCTCAAAGATATGGCGACTTAGAATTGAGAAAAGTAAATACACTTATCGCTACTATCGAATTTTCGAATGTAGATTTAGACTTCATTGGGAAAAGTGCTGACCTAAATTTGAAATATTCAGGAAATGCTGAACTGGGAACAATATCATCATCAGTTGAATTACTAAAAGTAAATGCTAGTTTTAGTACGGTTTATATGAAGTTTGATGAAACTGCAAATTTAGATTTTGATGCTCATTTAAAATTTGGTGATTTAAAATTGAATAATCGATACATGAAAGATTATGTAAAATCAGCAAAAGATAATACCAATAATTACGATTATAAAGGGAAAATAGGGAATGGATCTGGCGGAAACCTAATGATCACAACATCTTATACCACAGTATATCTACAATAGAACAAAAAAAAATCCCGAGTTTTATCTCGGGATTTTTTCGTTTATGAGTATAATTAATCTTCGAAGATAGAATCTTCATCAGCTTTTACATACTTCACGTTTCTTTCGTATGCTTTAAGCTGTCCTTTAAGTAATTTTCTAGCAACGTGAATTCTAGTCTTCACTGTTCCGATTGGAATAGTTAAGTAATCAGCGATCTCGTGGTATTTATATCCTTCGAAATACATTGTAAAAGGCACTTTGTAATCATCAGCTAAATTACCCATCGCTTTTTTAACATCATCCATTATGAATTTACCTTCAGCATTATTCGCAGTAGAACTGTAGAATAAGTTAGCTGAACTGATTTCATCAGACTTAGTTACTAATGTGTTGATTTTAGTGATTCTTCTATAATTATTGATGAAAGTATTTTTCATAATGGTATACAACCATCCCTTTAAATTGGTGCCTTCAGCAAATTTATTATAGTATGTAATAGCCTTTAATAAGGTGTCTTGAACTAAATCGTCAGCATCATCTGCATCATGTGTGAAATGAAGTGCATAGGTCTTTAACGGTGTAGCTTGTCTTAAAACCATCTCGTTGAATTCAGACTTTGTCATAGTTTTTCTTGTTTATGTAGAACAAATCTAAACATAAATAACCTATACTTCCAAATATTTTGTTTAACTTTTTTGATACAAGGGTTAAACATTATGTTTAAACATCTAATTAAAGGTTTTTAATGACTTCCTTGGCAGCTAATTGCCCTGAAATGATTGCTGGAGGTACTCCAGGGCCTGGAACAGTTAATTGACCGGCATAAACAAGGTTTTTTAATCGCTTTGAACGCATTTTAGGCTTTAAAAAGGCTGTTTGCAATAAAGTATTAGCTAAACCATAAGCATTGCCTTTATAAGAATGATAATCTTTTTTGAAGTCGTCCATCGCATAAGACCTTTTTACAACGATATTATCACGAATAGATTCACCTGCGTACTTCTCAAGTCTGTTTAACATCATCTCAAAATAACGTTCACGTTCATCTTCACTATCTTCTAATCCTGGAGCTAATGGAATTAAAAAGAACAAATTCTCATGATCATCAGGGGCTGTGCTTCTATCTAATAGTGATGGGCAACAAACATAAAACAGTGGTTTGCTAGGCCATTGGGGTTCTGTATAAATTTCTTTAGCATGTAATTCAAAATCTTCATCGAAGAACAAATTGTGATGAAGAATATTTTTCAATCTTTTATTTACCCCAACGTAAAACAATAAGCTAGAGGGCGACATAGTTCTGCTTTCCCAGTACTTCTCATTGTAGTTCGCATCTTCTTTGTTTAATACTTTCGTATCGATGTGTGCATAATCAGCAGCAGCTATCACAGCATCTACTTCGTATGTGTTTTTATTTGTTATAACAGTTTGAACTTTACCATTTGATGATTTGATTTCAGTCACCTCCTCTTGTAAATGAATTTCTACCCCTTGATCATTTGCGATACTTTCCATCGCATTCACGATTTCTGTCATACCGCCCATAGGGTACCAAGTTCCTAACACTAGGTCAGCATAGTTCATCAAACTATATAATCCAGGAGTGTTTTGAGGTGTAGCACCTAAAAATAACACCGGGAATTCTAATAATTTTCTGAGTTTAGGATGATAAAATAAATCTCTTACTTCGTTGCTGACAGAGCCGAAGAGGTTCATTTTAAATAAAGCTTTTACAATTTTAAGTTCGAAGAATTCTTTAATAGAGTCTGATGGACGCCATACGAAATCATTCATTCCTGTATCGTATTTATATTTAGCATCATTTAAAAACCTCATTAATTTTTCTCCAGAACCAGGCTCTATAGATTCGAATAAATCTCTTAATTCTTGAAAGTTAGATGGAACATCAACTATATCATTTTCTCCAAAATATATTCTGTAAGAAGGGGATAGCCTTTTTAAATCATAAAAATCAGAAGTCGTTTTGCCAAATTGTTGATAGAAGTTTTCGAACACTTCAGGCATCCAATACCAGCTCGGACCCATATCAAATGAAAAGCCTTTTTCTTTCCAAACGCGGGCTCGACCACCCAATTGATCGTTTTTTTCAATTAAAATTACACGATGACCAGCTTTTGCTGCAGTTGACGCTGCACATAAACCTGCAAAGCCAGAACCAATTACTACAATTCTTTTAGAGGTACTCATTAACGATATTTGAATTTATGGACCAACCTACCAATAAAATGATAGATTTGAAATTAAAACCAAAAGAAGCTTATATTGTTTACAATTTTTAAACAGCTTTAAATAATGACGAACGATTTATATAGCGATACCAGTTTTGAATGCAGTAAGCTCATAACAGAGCGCTATAGTACTTCATTTAGTTTAGGAATCAGAGCCTTCGATAAAAAGTATAGAGACCCAATCTATGCGATTTATGGATTTGTACGTTATGCAGATGAAATTGTCGATACGTTTCATCATCATAATAAAGCTGAATTATTTTCTTCGTTTAAGCAAGATACCTATAAGGCTATTGAATTGGGTATAAGTTTAAATCCTGTATTGCATTCATTTCAACTAACCATCAATAAATATAAAATTCCACATCAACTTATAGAAGCCTTTCTAAAAAGTATGGAAATGGATTTAGATAAAAGCAAGTATGAACAACATACTTACGAGGAATATATTTATGGTTCAGCAGAAGTAATTGGATTGATGTGTTTAATGATTTTCTGTGAGGGAGATATTGATAAATACAATAAACTAACTCCATTTGCTAGAAGTTTAGGTTCGGCATTTCAAAAGATAAATTTTTTAAGAGATATTAAATCAGATTTTCAGGAAAGGGGAAGAGTGTATTTTCCAGAAGTAGAATTTAATTCTTTTTGTGAAACTCAAAAGAAAGATATCGAAACAGACATTCAAAAAGATTTCGATCATGGTTTAGAAGGTATAAAGCAATTGCCCGAAGGTGCCAGATTAGGAGTATATATTGCTTATCGTTATTATATCGAATTATTTAGAAAGATAAAAAATGTTCCAGCTACCGAAGTAGCTTCAAAGAGAATAAGAGTAGGGGATTCGAGAAAAGCATTTTTATTTTTTCAAGCATTTTTAAAAAATAAATTTATTTCAGCATGAAGCTAATTCGTGTAATACTAATATTATTTTTTATAAATATCAGTATGAGTAATGCTCATTCTATTGATGAAATTAGAAAAACATTTCAGTTAGCTATTGATAATTCTAGTATTACCGAAAAACTCTCTTCAGATTTAAAAAAGATAAATAAACCTGATGCATTAACTCAAG
>CAZYBY010000086.1:0-10161 GCA_964645385.1 uncultured Sphingobacterium sp. | reverse complement strand
TAGTCATCCGAATTACAAAGAGATATATGAGAAGTATCTTGGTCCGAATATTTTAAGCGAAGGTGAATTTATGGATGGTAATGTACACGTACACCGTTTACCTTCTTGGCGTTTTGGAAATATTATATGGATTAACAGCATTTGGAAAACTCTGAAAAAAGTTCAACCTGATATTGTTCAATCTTTCGATATCAATGAACCTCATACCGTTAAACTTGCTTTATTTGCTAGGTTTTTCAAGTATAAGCTTTTTACAGCTAATCATTTTATTTTAATTTCTTTTAGACTATTAGGTGGTTGGAAAAAACTTGATTTTAAAAAGAAATGGTACATCCGTATCATGTTTAGATTACCTGGTTTAATTATCCGTAGCGTATCTAAAAAATGTTATGCAGTAACTAAAGATGCAAAGAAATTAGCTAGCCTATTTTTTGCTTTTAAACCAGAACAAGTAGAGGTGTCGACGTTAGGTGTAGATACAAATTTATATCATCCCGTTTCTTCTGATGATTTAGCTACAAGAAATAAATTACGAAACGAATTGGGTTACTCAGATTCGGATATCGTATGTGTTTTCAGTGGTAAAATTACTGAAGAGAAAAGCCCATTAGTTTTAGCCGAGGCTATTCAAGTACTTCAGAAAAAAGGGAAACAATTTAAAGCCTTATTTATAGGATCTGGTGAATTAAAAGATGAAGTAGCGAAGTTTGAAAATTGTAGGGTTTTGAATTTTATCCCTTCTCATGAATTGTCAGATTATTATAGAGCATCTGATATTGCAGTATGGCCTCGTTCAGTAACTACAAGTATTTTGGATGCGGCAGCTTGTGCGTTACCAGTTGTAATTTCTGATCAAGTTTTTGCTTATACAAGCTATGATAATTCTGAGGTTGAATACCAACATCAGCCTAATATTTTAGCTGCTAAATACAAGACAAATGATGCAGTTGCATTGGCAGATGAACTCCTTAAATTAGAAAATACTGAACTTCGAAATAAAATCGGAACGATTGTAAATGCAAGAGTGGAGCAGAACTCATCTTGGAAAGCCATTGCAAATAAGAGAGTTAAGGATTATATCAACTTGTAGATTTGCTTCCTGATATCCAATCAAATTCAGTATTTTAGTGCTTTTAATTTTATAATGGGAATCGTAAAACGTCAAGGTATTAAAGCATCTATTTTAGTCTATATAGGCTTTGCCTTGGGCGCTTTAAATCTTCTAGTGTTTTTCCCTTTACTACTTTCTGCCGAACAAGTCGGTTTAACAAGAGTCCTAACTAGTACTACAATCACTTTTGCTCAGTTATGCTTATTAGGATTACCTGCAGTAATTATTAAATTCTACCCTTATTATAAGGATCATGCAAAAGATCGTAACGATCTGATGTTTTGGTCGAGTTTAATTGCAATTGTTGGTTTTATATTGATGAGTACTCTTTCTTGGTTCTTTTACCCCGAGATTGTAAGGTACTTTTCAAAAAAATCCCCTTTGTTGAGCGAATACTTTTACCTAACATTTATTGGTGGTTTCTTTATGGTAGCTTACACCATATTCGAAACGTACTCTCGTTCAAATCTTAGAAATATTTTACCAGTATTTTTAAAAGAAGTTGGGTTGAGAATTTATACTGCAATTTTGATTTTACTGTTTGCTATACATTTAATCGATTACCATCAATTCATTTGGTTGTTTAGTGTTTATTTCGCTTTAGCCTGTGCAATCATGATATATGATTTAGCACGTTTAAAACTTTTGCGATTCCATGTAACTACTACTCGTTTAACGAAACGCTTGCGCAGTAAGATGTTTGCCTATGGCTCATTTATTTATGGTGGTGGTTTGTTTGGTATTATTGCCGACAACGTAGATACGTTTTTAATAGCAGGCATAGCTGGTTTGAAAAGTACAGGTGTGTTTACTGTAGCTGCATACATTTCAACTATCATAGAAGTTCCTCGTCGTACAATCAGTAGTGTTGCAACACCTATTCTAGCACAATCTTGGAAAGATAAGGACTATAAGAACATTCAATATCTATACGAAAAAACTTCCCTAAACCAGTTGATTTTTGGAATCACAATTTTCTTGGGAGTTTGGTTAAATATCGACGACCTGTTTAGTTTTCTTCCTCCTGCTTATGCTGATGGGAAATACGTAGTACTTATCATGTCTTTTGCTAGGATTTTAGATTTAGGTTGTGGTATTAATGGTGAAATGCTTACTACCTCTAATATGTGGAGGTTCAGCTTTTATACACAAGTAATTTTTATTGGGCTATCTATTCCAACTAATTATTTCCTTATTAGTCATTTCGGAATTGTAGGTTCAGCATACTCGAATTTAATTGCCTATACAGCTTTTAATTCGATTCGATTTATTTATATCTATAGAAAATTCAATATGCAACCATTCTCAATGAACACATTATATGTGTTTTTGATTGGATTTGCTACGTATTTTATCATAGCTTATTTACCTTTGTCGGGTTACAGACTGCTAGATATTGCCATTAGATCGGCCTTAGTGCTCGTGTTTATGGGAGTTCCAGTGCTTAAGTTTAAGTTGTCTGAAGATATTTATATCTTATGGCATCAAATATTAAATAGATTAAAAAGATGATTGCGAGTATTTACAGAAAAGTAGTACCATCAAGTTTAAGAGATAAAATATATAAAGTCATTTTAGGTGATTTGATGTTTTTTATCAGAAATTTTGAAGCTTATTTCAAAGGCTTCTTTCTAAATTTATTTGGATGGCTACTTCCTAAGAACGAAAAACGTCAGGCATACGCTTTTATAGGTCGACATGGTATCGTATCTTGTCCGGGTGAGTTTATGTTGAAATATAAAAACACTAAAATCAATGTGTTTCGTGATGTGGATAAAAACATGTCGTATGTTATGCACAATGGCAGAAAATTATATTTCCCAAATCGATATTCAGAACAGCAATTAATCACTTTATATAGAAGTTTAATTACAGAGCAAGATCCAGAATCTGCACATCGCTATGTTGTTTCTTACGATGAATTGAAAGATAGAACCCTTTTAGATATTGGTTCTGCGGAGGGTATATTTTCTTTAGATACGATTGAATTTGTTAAACATGTTTACATGTTTGAGTGTGAAGAATTTTGGATTGAAGCTTTAAACAACACATTCGAACCATGGAAAGATAAAGTTACAATCGTTCGAAAATATGTTGGAGATAAGTCTGAAAATAATTTCATCACAATCGATGATTTCATGAAAGATAAATCTGTTGATCAATTATTTTTAAAGATGGATATTGAAGGGGCCGAGAAATCAGCATTAAAAGGAGCACACCATACTTTAAGTACAGGTAAAAATAATAAGTTAGCTGTTTGTGTTTACCATAGAGAAGAAGACCCTGCATTCATTAGTAGTTCGATGCAAAACTTAGGCTACAAAACTGAATTTACAAATGGGTATATCTATTGGGCCAATAGGCTAAGTAAAGGTGTTGTTCGCTGTGCAAATTAATTTATAGAGATGTCGTTTTTAAGAAAGCTTCCAGGTATTCGTTCAATTTTTAGGCAACTTGATAAAAACAAGTTTGATAAAGAATGGAGAATGCGTAATGCACATAACGATACCATTGTTGGTGATCGTACTTTTCCTATGAACAATGTTTCAGTAGGGAAAGCAACCTATGGAATGTTGCAAATTCAAAGTTTGTTTGAGCAAGAAGGTGAACGATTAGAAATTGGAAATTATGTTTCTATCGCTCCAGGAGTTCAATTTCTTTTAGGCGTAAATCATCAAATAAATACTTTTACAACGTTTCCTTTATATTCTCGATTTGTAAAAAGATCATCTATAGATGCTGTAAACAAAGGACCATTAGTAATTGAGGATGAAGTGTGGATAGGAACAGATGCAATTTTATTCTCAGGGGTTAGAGTAGGGAAAGGAGCAATTATATCTGCAGGTGCAATCGTTACCAAAGATGTACCAGCTTATGCTATTGTTGGTGGTACGCCTGCAAAGCTAATTAAATATAGGTTTTCAGAAGATATCATAAATGAATTGATGACTATCTATTTAAAAGATATGCCCATCGATTGGATTAAAGAAAATATCGATACACTTTATCAAGAAATAAAATCAGTAGAAGATGTTAAGCGTATTAAAAGCTTACTGAAATAATATTTGTTTAAAATGAATAATCCTAAAGCCCGAATCATAGCATTTTATTTACCACAATTTCATCCCATTCCTGAAAATGATTTATGGTGGGGTAAAGGCTTTACAGAATGGACTAATGTGGGTAAAGCAAAGCCATTGTTCAAAGGGCATTATCAACCACGTGTACCTGCTGATTTAGGGTACTATGATTTACGTTTGCCTGAAGCTCGTAAAGCACAAGCAGATTTAGCAAGAGAATATGGTGTAGAAGGATTTTGTTATTGGCATTATTATTTTGGAGATAAAAGAAGATTAATAGAACGTCCTTTTAATGAAGTTTTAGCTTCCGGAGAACCCGATTTTCCTTTCTGTTTAGGATGGGCAAACCATAGTTGGGAAGATAAACAATTTAGTAAAGAAGGAGGAAACAAGCTTCTGATTGAACAGAAATATGGAGGGGAGAGAGATTATACTGAGCATTTCATGGAAGTGCTGAAAGCCTTTACAGATAAGCGTTACATAAGAGTTAATAATAAACCACTTTTCTTTATTTATGCACCACATCTTATTCCAGATGTAACTGCATTTATAAATTTATGGCAAAAACTTGCAAAGGAAAATGGTTTAGATGGTATTCATTTTGTAGCGAACGCACAATCAGATTCAGATATTGATCCGTTAATTGCAAAAGGTTTTAATGCAGTAAATGTTGTTCGATTATTTCATGTTATTAAAAAAGAAAAATCACTTTTAGAACGAGCATTTATAAAGTTCAAACGAATTTATTTGAAAACAGGAATCATTATCGATTATGCAAAAGCATATAAGCACTTCATTGCCGATAACGATAAAAGAAACGAATGCTACCCAAGCATTTTTCCGAATTGGGATCATTCACCAAGATCGGGCCGACACGGACATATATTCGTTAATTCTACTCCAGCACATTTCAAAGCACACGTAAAACAAGTTTTGGAATTAGCCAAACACAAACCCCAAGAAGAAAATATTATTTTCCTAAGGTCATGGAACGAATGGGCTGAAGGAAATTATATGGAACCTGATTTGAAATTTGGTAGAGGTTATTTGGAAGCATTGAAAGAAGCTGTTACTGGTTCCCGATAGCTATCGGGATGGTAACTGGTATAATAGAATATTATACGACTACTAACTGCTCTCATATAGTATTCCTAAATTCTATTGTCATTGAAATCTAAATTATTTAGATTCGAAATACACAAAAAAATGATAAGATGGAGAAGGATTTATTACAGGCAATTGGTGAATTAATTGACACTAAATTAGAAGCTAAACTAGAAGCTAAATTAGAGCCGATAATTAGCGAAATTCATTCTATGAAGAATGATTTAAATGTAGTTAAAGTACGTGTAGATTCAATCAATAACCGACTTTATAAACTCGAAGATAGAATGACTAAAGTTGATGCTAAGATTGATAAATTACTATTTACTACTTAAAAAAATCATAAAAAAAAGTCGAAGCATAATACTTCGACTTTTTTATTAGGTACCTGCTATCAGTTACTCTTTAAATGCTCTGAAAGCACCAAATCCAACTAACAAGATTAATAGTAGAGAACTTGCTAATGCAATTTTCTCTCCTACGATATAACCCTCTGGTTCGAACTTAAATACGATACTATGTTTACCTGCTGGTACTTTCATACCTCTTAATAAATAGTTTACTCGAACATAATCAGTTTTAGCACCATCAACATAAACATTCCAACCTTTGTTGTAGTAAATATCTGAGAATACAGCGAATTGATTTCCATTTGCATTCGATTCGAAATCTAATTGCATTGGATTGTATTTCGTTAATTTAATCGTAGAAGTACTATCGTTATTCAAAATTACATCACCTAATGTAGACTTGAATCTTTCATCAATAATTACAACATCTTTAGGTTTGAAGTTTGATAATGCGTTCATTTCTGAATCTGCATTTGCAACAAATTTGATTTCTTTAATGAACCAAGAATTACCACACGCTTCAGTGTTCAATTGCACACCTGGCTGTTGAGTTTGAGGATTATTAAAGATAAAATATTTAGTATTCAGCATATTGAATACTGCCATGTTTCCTTTCGATAATTGGTTTTCAATTAACTCTTGGTAACGTTTTAATTTTGCAGCATGATATCCTCCTAAAGATTTATGATAGTATGAAGTGATATAATCGGCAGTAATACTTTGTGTCGAATTATATACTCTATAATATAAATCTTTATCTTTTAATATTTCTTGATCTATAGGTGTCATTGCAACTTCGTTAACTTTAGTTTTTCTTTTCGAGAAAGATTCATTATTTAAGTAACGTTTGTTGATTGTCCACATATCTACTAATACTAATGCTAACAAGGCAATAGTTAAATATTGAGCAGTTAATTTTTTACGAATGAAAAAGAATATTGCTGCTGCAGATAATAAGATATATGCAAAAGAACGGAATGCATCAGCACGTAATAAACTTCTTCTATCTTCTGATAAAGAACCAATTAATTGATCGTATGCATCACCAAATATTTTTTTATCGTTTTCAGGATTTGTAAAGCTTCCAGCAAAGTCAGGTATTAGTGCATATACTAAAGTAATACCACCAACTATGATGAATGAATTTCTTAAAGCTTTTGTCATTACTGCCGAATCCCATTTCCCTTCTGTTAATTCTTTAATTGCTATACATGCTAATAATGGGAACATCAAACTTGTAACAGTTAAAATTGATGAAACCGCTCTAAACTTATTGTATAATGGGAAATTATCGAAGAAAAATCCTGATAAACTCATGAAATTGTGTCCCCACGACAAAGCGATGGTTAGAATAACAGTTGTAAGAATCCACCACTTTTCTTTTCCTTTTACAATGAATAATCCGAAAACAAATAAGAAGAAAATTATTGCACCAAAATAAACTGGTCCGGAAGTTTGAGACTGACCACCCCAGTATAATGGTAAACGTTTAATAATTTGTTGTGCATTTGGAACGCCTTGTTTTTGTAAGAACTTGAACGTTTCTGATGATTTGCTAAGTTCCCCTGCTGATGAACCTCCATTTATGTTTGGTATAAACAAACTCATAGTTTCTCCAATACCATAGCTATATTCAAAAGCATATTCTTTCGTTAGTCCATCTTTATTTCCAGTAGGATTTAATGTTAATTCAGACTTACCGCGAATACTTTCATCAGCATATTCTTTCGTTAACCAAAGAGGAGTAATATTTACACCAACTGCAATAATTGTTGCAGCAATTACAACTACACTTGATTTTAAGAATGCAGGAATAGTTTTATTTTGAATAGCGTCTACGAACATAAAAATAGCGTAGATAATGGCTGCTAATCCAAAGTAATATGTCATTTGAAAGTGATTCGCTTTTAATTGCAAGGCTAGAAAGAATGCAAATAAAGCAGCACCTTGCCAAATTTTCCCACGATAGGCGAGCATTAAACCAGCTAGTGTTGGAGCGAACAATCCAATTACAATTGCCTTATTCGTATGCCCCGCACCAATGATAATAAAGTTATATGATGAAAAAGCAAAAGCAATAGCCCCTAAAATGCTAAGCCAAATATTCATTCTTAATGCTCTTAATAAAATGAAAAAGCCTAATAAGTATAAGAATACTGTATTTACAGGGTTCGGTAATATTTTATTATAAGTGTGCATTACCCATTCAGCAGCGTTACTAGTATAACCTAACCAAATTTGATAAGTAGGCATACCTCCAAACATAGAATTGGTCCATAAAGTGTAATTGCCAGTTTCTTGGTAGTACTTTAAAGCTTCTTGTTGAACACCATTAATCATTTCAACATCATTTTGGTTGATTTTTTTACCTTCCAAAATTGGGCTGAAATACACAAAGCACATCGCTAGAAATATTAATACAGCGAGAATTACGTATTGATTACGTTTAAAGAATGATTGTTTTTCCATTATAATTTTAATGTTGCAAACCAAAAGTAATAAATTGATATCGGTATTTTCTATATTTATCCTTGAAATCTACAATGTTACTCATTTATAGCCCACATATTAGCAATAGATTAAGGTATACTTTGCAATTTATTTTTGAAGATGTATGCCGTAAATCAATTGAATTTACTACTGATAGTCAATATTTTAAATCTCAATTAGGTGTTAAAATAAACTATTCGGATAGTAGATTGACTAGTGCTGAAATCTTTATAAAACCTTCCGGATTACTTTCAGAAGATGGTATTCATCCGATTGATATTAAAGTAAAAAGGGAAAATGATAAGATTTTTTTATTTCCTGATGAAGAGTCTGATACTAAATTTGATATTTTATCATCAATATTTTATTTAGTTTCTCGATACGAAGAATATTTACCTTTTAATAAAGATAAACATGGAAGATTTGAGGCTGAAGAATCTTTCGCTTATAAACATGGTTTTTTAAACAGACCTGTTGTGGATGAATGGATTATTTCATTGCAAGAATTAATATCTTCGAAGTATCCTTCAATAATTTGGCATAAACAAAAGTTTCAATTTTTGCCAACCATTGATATTGATCAAGCATTTAAATATAAAGGGAAGAGTATCATTAGAATCGCGAAGCCTTTGCTTGTTTCATTCTTCAAATTAAAACTGTTTACCTTTTTCAATATTCTTAAAATCTACTTCGGATTTAAAAAAGACCCTTTTGATCAATTCGATTATTTTGAAAAATTGCATTCGAAATATAATTTGAAAGCTTTATATTTTTTCTTATTCAGTAGAAAATATAATAAGTATGATATTAATATTTCGATTCGAAATAAAGATTTTAGAAATAGAATTCGAATGGTTTCTAATACAGCATCAGTAGGTATTCATCCATCGTATCAATCAAGGTATGATTTCAAAATCATCGATGATGAAATACACCTATTGTCAAATGTTTTAAATGTTCCTGTGAATTCTTCTAGGCAACATTATTTAAAGTTGAGAATGCCTAACACTTATAAATCGCTTATTAGTTTAGGTATAGCAAACGAATATTCTATGGGCTATGCAAGTATGCCGGGTTTTAGAGCTAGTACTACTCATTCCTTTCGTTTTTTTGATATTAAACATGAACAAGTTAGTTTTTTAAGAGTACATCCTTTTTGTGTAATGGACGCTACTTTTACAAGCTATTTAAATTGTTCTCCATCCGAAGCGCTTGAGTATATTGATACATTAATGATTAATGTTAAAAATGTAAATGGCACTTTTACATCTCTATGGCATAACGAATCGATGTCGGGGGATGCTGAATGGCAAGGTTGGGAAGGACTTTATGAAGAAATGCTTAAATTAGCACTATAATAATTCAATACTGATACTCATTACTCAATACTAAGTATATGCTTACCAATTTCCAAAATTCCAACTCCGTAATGAATCAATTCGTGGCAGAGTTACGCGATATAGAAATTCAAAAAGATCGCAATCGTTTTAGATTAAATTTAGAACGAATAGGTGAAATTATGGCGTATGAAATTAGTAAGAAGCTTAAATATGAACCAATTGATATTACTACACCTTTAGGAATATCGAGCACTGCCCTAGTAAATGATCAACCAGTTTTAGCGACTATACTTAGAGCAGGATTGCCATTGCATCAGGGAATGATGAGAGTTTTTGATAAAGCCGATGCTGCTTATATTTCAGCATTTAGAAAAACTAAAAAAGACAATTCGTTTGTAATCGAAATGGAATATGTTGCTGTTCCTGAGTTAGAAGGTAGAGTATTAATAGTTGCAGATCCGATGTTAGCTACAGGAAGTTCCATGGTTTTATGTGTAAAAGAATTAATGAGCAGAGCGAAATTTTCTCAAATACATATCGTATCCGTTATTGCGAGTACTGTTGGTGTGCAATTTGTTCAACGCAATTTACCTCAAGCAAATATTTGGGTAGCAGCCATAGATGAAGAGCTTACAACTAAATCTTATATTGTACCAGGACTAGGCGATGCTGGAGATTTAGCATTT
>CAZYBY010000085.1:0-2970 GCA_964645385.1 uncultured Sphingobacterium sp. | reverse complement strand
TATTAGATATTAGATATTAGATATTAGAATTTTAATTTTTAGAATTTCTTAAAAGTCATTTTATGAGAAAAATTACATTATTAATAACCTTAGTTTTAGTTTCAGTTCATGTTTTTTCTCAGGAGAAATTAAGTAGTAATAATGCTCGTGCTTTATCTGCATATAACAGATCTAATTTATCGTTAGGACAAAAATTATACAACACAGCTATACGCGATTTAGAGGAGGCTTTACGTTTCGATCCTAATTTTATAGAAGCACATTATCGTTTAGGTGATGTTTACAAAAAACTTAGCGAATACCGTAAATCCTTAAATCAATATCAATATGTTGAATCTATAAATCCCAGTATTTCTAAACATCTAGGATTTGAAATTGCTGAATGTTACTTCAACTTGCATGTTTATGATTCTGCTTTAACCTATTTCGAAAATTACTTGCAAACTCCAGATATATCTGAAAATAGAAGAAAAATATTAGATAAATATTTAATCAATACTCGTTTCAGTGTTGAAGCTATTAAAATAAGAATTCCTTACGATCCAAAAAATCTTGGTCCGGGCGTAAACACTGTTAACCAAGAATACCTACCGACAGTTACAGCCGACGATAGTACAATAATTTTCACAAGACGTACCAACCAAGAAGATTTTTACATCAGCACTAAAAATTACGAAAACAATTGGAATAAAGCTTTTGGATTAAGTACAACTATCAATACTACGGGTAATGAAGGTGCACAATGTGTTTCTCCAGATGGTCAATATTTATATTTTGCTGGATGTGGAAGAGAGGATGGTTTAGGGAAATGTGATATCTATTATTCTAAATTAATTGGAAACACATGGAGTAAACCTCAAAACATTGGTTCTCCAATTAATTCTCCTAATTGGGAATCTCAACCTTCGCTCTCAGCTGATGGTAAAACATTATATTTTGTGAGTGATCGCAAAGGTGGTTATGGTTCATACGATATATATTTATCAAGATATTTAGGTCCTGGGAAATGGTCTAATCCTGTAAATCTTGGTCCGAATATTAATACAAACGGATCTGAATTATCTCCATTTATTCATGCTGATAATCAAACCTTATATTTTTCTTCTGATGGATGGCCTGGATTTGGACAGAATGATATATTTTATTCGAAGAAAACCAAAACTGGATTTTCTGAAAAACCTAAAAACATTGGATACCCAATAAATACTTCTCAAGAGGAAAGTAGTTTAATTATCTCTAATGATGGTAAAAAAGCTTATTTCGCATCTAATAGCTTACAAGGCTTTGGTGGTTTAGATTTATATTCTTTCGAATTATACGAAGCTGCTCGTCCGAACTTTGTGACTTATGTAAAAGGAACTGTGTTCGATAAAAATACTTCTCAAAAATTATTGGCAAATGTAGAGATCATTGATGTTGCTACTGGTGATACAGTTTCTCAAACTGCATCTAATGAAGCTACAGGATTATTCCTAGCAAGTTTACCTGCAGGTAAAACTTATGCATTCAATGTTTATCGTGATGGATACTTATTTTATTCAGAACAATTTGCATTAGAGAATAAAAAACAGGTTGATGCATTTAAACTGCCAGTCCCATTATCGCCAATTACAATTGGAGCGAAAATTTCTTTGAGAAATATATTTTTTGAAACAAACAGTTTCAAATTGAAAAATGAATCGAAATACGAGTTGGTAAAACTTACTGAGTTTCTAAAAAACAACTCATCTGTTAAAATTGAAATATCAGGACATACAGATAACGTTGGAGCAGATGCTGCAAACCAGACACTATCAACCAATAGAGCCAAAGCTGTATATGATTACCTAATTAAATTCGGAATTGATTCTAAACGATTAGTATATAAGGGTTATGGAAAATCTCAACCAATCGAAACGAATGCTACTGAACTAGGTAAATCGCGCAACAGGAGAACAGAAGTTAAAATTATTGAATAAGTTTATTTACTATATATTGAGTAATACTCCTTATCATCAATATATACACTTCCCTCTCCTAGATACGCAACATTCAAACCTTCTCGTGTTATTATTTTACTCCCATTAAATAATCTTATAGCTGATTCTTTGCGTTGAAGAATTATAGTTGCATATGGATGTAACTTTATCCAAGAATTATCTTCACAAATAATTTTACCTGTTCCCCTTACAATTAGTTTTGCTCCAGAATCAATTTGTATTGCACTTGAATTTCTTATATACAAAATCGAACTATCTGAAATTTCATAGGTCGAATTTGTCATTAAATGTAAATTTGTTTCATTACTAAAAATCATTTTACCATGTTTTGCAATTTTAAGGTAAGCATATTGATTTACCTTAAATTCTACCATTTTAGATTCATTGGGTATATTCATTTTTCTCAATGTACTATCTGTTTCCATTTGATATTCGACAAATGGACTAATAATAAAATCAGGATCTGAATTTTGTGAAATATTATTTAAAACAACATTTCTATTATTTTTTTGATTATTCTTTACATGAATCTGGTTAATTAAATTAACTTTTTTGCTAGAATCTGCTTTATCATTATTAATAAGTTTTTGACATGCATAAACATTTATTGATGAAAAAACGCACACTAATATTGCAAATAGAAAAGAATTAATACGATTCATAACGTTACATATTTAAATAATGTTTGTTGTTGTTAAGAATCTTGTTTTTTGAGCAAAAAAAAAAACGTCGTATTGTTAATACGACGTAAAGGAAACTAATTTCTTAGGAATATTTAAATAATCGCTTGTCGAATCAGGACTAACTTATTCATGAGTGATTCAAGATGGTCTAAATGTAACATATTAGCTCCATCAGATTTAGCATTTTTAGGATCAGGATGTGTTTCAATAAATAACCCATCCGCTCCTACTGCTATCGCTGCTTTAGCAATAGTTTCGATTAATTCAGGTTTACCCCCAGTAACACCGCTTTCTTGATTTGGTTGTTG
>CAZYBY010000084.1:0-12308 GCA_964645385.1 uncultured Sphingobacterium sp. | reverse complement strand
CTAACTCCATTTCTGTGTTAGATTTTTTTAAGTTAGCAGAAGCTTGAACATCTTGTAGTTCGTCGGGAACATTAGTATTTACTGCTATTTGTTCTTCTTCTTTAGCAATAGGTTCTTCAACAGTTTTCTTCGGGCTTACTTTTTTAGCAACTTTTAAAGTCTCTGTAGTTTTAATTTTCAGAACTTTTCCGGCCATCAAATTACTCGACTTTAATTTATTCCATTTCTTAATGTCAGCAGTAGCTACATTATATTTATCAGCAATTGTACTTAAGTTTTCACCACGTTTTACTTTGTGATTTTTAGTAACGTTTTTAGTTACATATTCATAAGTAACTTTTGCTTTCTCTATATTTTGAACAGGTGCAACATAAGAAGCGGTGTCAACTTTTCTTTCTTTTCTAACTTGTGCAACGGCAGTAGGAGCAACGGGTGTAGGCGCTTGAATTAATTTTTTAATTTTCAAACGTTGTCCTCTCTTTAAAGCATTACGGGATAGGTTATTCCATTTTTTAATGTCTCTAACTTCAACATCATACTTACTAGCAAGTTTATTTAATGTTTCACCTTTTCTAACTACGTGAGTTTTAAAAATTGTTCTCGACTTAGCCATAGGGTCTGTGTTCAACACAAACTCTTGTTCTGAAGTTATATTACCAAAAAGGTTATATAATGAATCTCTATTTCTTGCAACTAAATCTCTTCTTGTTGCAGGAAGTTTCACCATATAAGTTTCTGAGTAAGCAGGAATAAAATCTTTTTTGAAAATCGGATTTAAGATTTTCAACTCTTCATTGTTAATCCCACAAATTCTCGAAATGTCTTTAAAAGCTACTGGTTTAGAGAAATGCAAGGTATCCGTCATGAAACTAAAATTCGGATATGCTGGATATAAATTGTGCATCTCTGCACAAGTCATGATGTAATTCGCAGCAATATATGCGGGTACATATCCACGAGTTTCTTGTGGTAAATATTGACGTATTTCCCAGAAAGTTTTTTGTCCTCCACCAGCTTTTTTAATTGCACGGTTAACATTCCCTGGTCCACAATTATATGCAGCAATTACTAAAAGCCAATCTCCATATCTACGATACATATCTACAAAATATTTTGCAGCTGCATGAGTTGCTAAATATGGATCTCTACGTTCATCTATATGAGAAGTAATTTTCAAATCATACATTTTAGCGGTAGTAAACATAAATTGCCACATACCTGTAGCACCAACCGGTGATACTGCATAAGGGTTTAATGCTGATTCTACAATTGCTAAATATTTGAATTCTGTGGGGATTTTATATTCTTTAAATACTTTTTCAATCATTGGAAAATAGTACTCCGAAAGACCAAGCATACGTTCAACTTGCTCTCTTTTACGGAAAGCATATAAATCGATATATCCTTGTACAAAAGGATTATAATCAAGAGGAATGAAACGAGTTATCGAATCTAGTCTTCTTTTATAAACTTCTGTGGCAAAACGAGGTGGAGTATTTAATTGAGATAAATCCACTTCAGGAACTACGAAAGTGGTATCGTCGTCGAGGTTAATAGGCTTAATTAATCTAGAAGGAGGAATTGAAGCCTCAGCGAAGTTGATTTGAAATAACGTAAATATGGCTATCGCGAAAACGACAATTTTGTTTTTTTTCATCCTATTTAATTAAAATTATTGCCTACATCTTAATTATGTATTCTTGCAAAATAGTAAAAAATCGCAAAAACTCTATCTTTTTACTGTTTTTGCTCTAAAAAGTTCGCAAAATTTAACATTTCTTGCTCTTTAAAGTGCTTTCCGATGATTTGCAAGCCAATCGACATTCCATTAGAATGTGTCGCTGCAGGTATCGAAATAGCTGGCAAACCAGCTAATGATGCTTGAACGGTAAAAATGTCGGCTAAGTACATTACTACTGGGTCTGTAGTTTTTTCGCCATGCGCAAAAGCTGTACTAGGTGCAGTTGGTAAAATCATCAAATCGTAATTTGATAGTATTTCCAACGACTTATCACGAATTAATCGACGAACCTTCTGTGCTTTAGCATAGTATGCATCGTAGTATCCGGCACTTAGGACAAATGTTCCAAGCATAATTCTACGTTTCACCTCTTCTCCAAATCCTTCCGATCTCGATTTTTTATATGTTGATTCTAAATCTGTAGCATTTTTACTTCTGTACCCAAAATGAACTCCATCATATCTAGATAAGTTAGACGAAGCTTCTGCTGTAGTTAACACATAATAAGTTGGTACAGCATATTTTAATAAGGGAAACTGAACTTCCTCCACCACAAAGCCATCATTTTTCAGTTTTTCTATCTGAGCAAGCATCATTCCCTTTACTTCAGGATCAATTCCTTCTCCATTAACGGCTTCAGATAAATAAGCAATTCTTGGTTTGCCTGTTAAAGTTAAATGTTTTGAGTATTCAGGAACTTCTAATTGCGATGCTGTGCTATCGTAATTGTCTTTCCCTGCAATAACTTCTAATAATAATGCTGAATCTTCTACCGAACGAGTTAGTGGACCAACTTGATCAAAAGAAGAAGCATATGCTATAATTCCCCAACGCGAAACTCTTGCGTATGTTGGCTTTAAACCAACTACTCCACAAAATGATGCAGGTTGACGAACTGAACCACCAGTATCTGTCCCTAATGAAGCTAAACATAAGTCAGCTTGCACCGAAACCGCAGATCCACCTGATGAACCGCCTGATACCAATGAATTATTTTCGTAATTTTTTACTAAGCCGTAATATGAAGTTTCGTTAGATGCACCCATCGCAAATTCGTCGCAATTAACACGACCAATAATAATAGCGTCTTCAGCTAAAATTCGTTCAACTACTGTTGAAGAATAAAGTGACTCAAAGCCTTCTAATATTTTTGATGAAGCAGAAACTTTATGATTTTTGTAGCATATCATATCCTTAATGCTAATTACCATACCTGCTAATTTTCCTGCAGTACCATTCTTCAATTTCTGATCAATAAGTACAGCACGTTCTTTTGCCTCATCAGCAAAAACTTCAATAAAAGCATTCAGGTTCGCATGCTCATCGATGCGACCAATATAATAATCAACCAAGGCGCTAACGGAGGTCTTCCCTTCCTTAATATCCGAACGCACCTCTGCTAATGAATGATATCTTCTCAATTTCAAACTTGCTAGTAAATGTGGAAATTAATTAGTTTTTCGAATTTAATTTGTCAGAATCTTTAGACTCCATACTTTCTTCGATATCACGCTTAACGCCATTCGAAGCATCTTTAAATTCTCTGATACCTTTTCCTAATCCACGCATTAACTCAGGAATTTTCTTTCCTCCGAATAATAATAACGCGAGAACTACGATCAGAATAACCTCTTGGCCACCAAGATTTAATAATAATAAAGTTGAACTTAACATGATTAAGAAATTAAAGCACAAAAGTAAGCTATTTTCTGCTTAATGACGAAATTATGGGATAATTATGCACATTATCGTGCTAACCAGTCTACTGGATTGAGTTTTGTAACCCCTTTCCATACTTGTAGCTCCATACTTGATAATTCCTCATCAGTAGCTACAGTACCAATATTCTGCTTTGTATTAAGTTCTTGCCCCATTTTCACAGAAACACTGCTCAAATTAGAATATACGGTGGTAAACTCACCGTGGTTAATTAAAACAGCATATAATCCGCCTACAATTTGAATTACACCCGACACTCTTCCAGAGAAAACTGCTCTAACTGGTGCTCCTTTAGCTGTTTTAATGTCAACCCCATTATTAGATATCATTACCCCTTTTAATTGTGGATGTTCATGAGTACCGAAATATTCTACAATAATGCCCTTTTCAACTGGCCAAGGTAATTTCCCTTTATTATTTGTAAAGTCTTTTGATAATTTCTGAGCCTCTGGTGTTAATGCTAAATTCGATGAACTAGTTTTATCACCAGTCGGCATTTTGGTTCCCTTAGCCTTTGCTTCAGCTTCTGCCTTTTTACGTGCTGCCTCTATTTCTTTACGAATGATATCTTCAATCATTCTATCTAACTTCTTAGCCTGTGCTTGTTTTGTAGCTAATTGTTTCTTTAACGTAGACTCTTTTACAGTTAGTTGTTTTGCAATAGTTTCTTTTTGGTTTTTTTCTTTCCCTAAAATCACTTTCTCTTGCTGCTCATCAACCAACAAAACATTTTTATCTTTTTTATCATCCTCAAGCTCCAACATTTTTTCTTCTAGCTTGCTTTGTGCTTGCTCTATGTATTTCGCTTGTTTCTGGCGATACTCCGAAAATTGTTGCAAGTATTTTAAGCGTTTATATGCCTGGTTGAAATTATTCGCAGCAAATACAAACATCAACTTATTGTATGAACTTTGATTACGGTATGCGAACTTAATCATTGCAGCATATTCCAATTTCAATTGCTCTAACTCTGCACGTAATTGATCAATTTCTGAATTCGTTTTTCCAATTTGACCTTCTAATGCTCTAATCTCTGAACTTATTGTATTGATAAGCTTCTCACGTACTTCAATCTGTTTTATTAAGGCATTTAATTGAGTTAAGGTTGCTTTTTTATTTTTTTGAGTTTCTCTAAGAATCCTATTCGTTTGCTCAATTTCTTTTGATAATTGTCTTTTTTTATTTTGAAGATCTTCTTTAGTCTGAGTTTGAGAAATAGCAATACCTACCCCTAAAAAGAGTACAAAAATGGTGATTATGTATTTTATCTTATTCAAAATTCTTCGGTACGTTAAATGGGAACTCTAATGTATTAACTTTTTCAACTTTTACATATTCCAAATTCAATGATAAGGATTCTTTTTGAGATATAGCTGTTGATGAAATAAGATATGGGAATGTAGAAACATCTAACATTTTATAATCACCATAGTTTACGATAACATTTCGTTTTGTTTCAGCTTCAGACATACTGATTCTTTGTAGTCTATAATCTTCTTTACGTAGATCGATAGAATAAGCCATTTTAGATAACATTCCATTAAATTGAACGGCATTCTCATTTTGCAAAATGTCTGACGTTTGATAATCGATATTTCTAGGTGCATTTCCAAACATCAAATCTTGCATAGTATTGAAATCAACTGTGATGTTTAATAAGCTCGATAAATATTTATAATCACTTGAGATGTATCTTTTCTGTAAACGATCTAATATCTTTACACTGTCCTTTGTTAACAGTACTCTTGCTACTTCTATGCCACCAATTGCGTTCGCAGAGATCCAAATCTTTTCATCCTTTTTAGCACGAATATTAAATGTTAAGTTGAAATCATTGCCAGTTCGATTTACTTTCACTTTAGCCTTTGCAGTAATGAAATCGTAGTTAAAATATGCATTCTGAATGCCATCTAACAATTTCATTTTTGCTTGTTCTTCTTTTGAAATTTCAATCTTTTGAGAACCTTGCATAGGTTCAACTTTCTTTACTTTACAAGCTGTAACAGATAATATTATGACTAAAGTAAGTGAGTAATTATAGAATTTATTCATAATATTTCTTGTCGGTAATTTTCTTTTTCAATAATTCACTTGGCTCGCCTAACTTCAAAGCTTTATTCCATTCTGCTAATGCTTCTTCAGTACGATTAAGCATAATAAGCACATCTCCTCTATGTTCTACAACTGTTGCACTTTTATCACCACCTGCAGCTAATGCCTTATCTATCCATACTAAAGCTTCGTCATATCTAGCTAATCTAAAAAGTATCCAAGCATAAGTATCTAAAAAAGATGAATTGTTTTGCATAAGTTCATTCGATTTTTTCGACATGCTTAAAGCTTTATCTAAATTGATATTTCTTAAAGAAAGGTAATAGGCATAATTGTTCAATACATAAGGTTCGTCGGCACGTATGTTTAAGGCTTTATCGTATGCTTTATCTGATTCTTCGTGTTGTTTTAAATTATGATAAGCATCCCCCATTCCAGAATAAATTTGCGCTTCAATTTCTGGGTTCATAGTACCAAGTGTCAATGCATTTTTATAGGATGTAATTGCTCCATCGTAATCTTTCGCTTGCATTTTCGCAATGGCATTTAAATAATGTACGACTTGCTGTGCTGGGAAAAGTTGAATCGCTTCGTTACTTGTATTTAACAATGATTTATAATCATTAAGCTCCGCTTGAATAAACATTAGGTTTTGCCATACAGCAAATACTTTTCCATCTAAACTTATTGTTTTCTGATATGCTTCTTTTGCATTCTCTAATTGCTTATCTTGATACAAAAAATCCCCATAAATAGCAAAAGCTTTAGCTTCATTCGGATGTGCTTGGGTAGCTAATTTCGATAATTCTTCAGCTTTATTTCGCACTTCTGTTACGCTCAATAATGAAAAGTAAGGAGATAGAATTCTAACTTTCTGATCGATATTCAAACTTGGGTTAGCGAAGGCTTGTTTCAAGTATTCATACGATTTTTTATCGTCCTTTTTCTCTCTATAAAAATCGGCTAGTGCTAATTGTGCGAAACCATTGTTTGGTTCTAACTTCAAAATTTCCGAAAGTACTGCTTCTGCTTTATCAAGTTTTTTATTCGACAAATAAATCTCTGCTAAATTCATGCGATAACGCATTTCTGTCGGCTGCATATCAACCAACTTTTGAGCTTCCTCTGCTGCTTTATCTACATTACCAAGCTTCAACCAAATCTTTTGTTTCTGCATGGAAACGTCTTCATTTAGTCCAATCTTCTTTTCTATTTCTGAATATATTTTATTCGCACCTTTTAAATCGTTGCGATAAATTTTTACAGAAGCTAAATCAAAATAAATGTCAATCTTTTCAGGATTCTTCTTGATAATTTCTTTATATATTTCTTCTGCCTTTTCATAACTACCATAATCTTCTAATGATTTAGCATAGTTCTGAGCATACCATTCGTTATCAGAATTTAACTGATAAGCCATTCCAAAATTTATAGCTGCATTTCTATAATCTTTGGTTTGAGTGTACTGTAAGCCTAATTCATAATATGCAGCATCGTTATTAGGATCTATTCCGATTACATTTTTAAAATTTCGAATTGCTGCTTCGTTATTATCTACATTTTTCTGACGAATACCTTCAAAAAAATAAGTTTCTAACTTCTCTCTATTTTCCGCAGAAATAGGAACAACATTTTTCTTTGCATTTTTTTGGGCAAAAGAAAATTCACCTATCATTAATAATGAAAGGAAAATTAAAGCAAAAAATAATCGGCTTCGATTAGCTCGGTTGTACTGTTGAGTAATCGCTGATACTATAAGATCCATTGGCTCCCTTTAATTCAGCAAAATGTCCAATCATCGAATTCGATATCTTAGATTCATCTGCCTTTACGTTTGATTGAATTATACTATTGCTTATAACGGAATTAGTAATCTTTGTATTGTTGCCTAAAGAAACATGAGGACCAATTTTCGCATTTTCAATATGAACATTCTCACCAATATAACAAGGTTCGATAATTTCAGAATTGATAATTTTCGCAGAACTAGATACTAAATTTTCAGTCGACCTTGCATTCTCAAGTACACGTTGATTTGTATACACTGTAGCATCTTTATTACCACAATCTAGCCATTCATCAACTTTACCAGGAGAAAACTTAGTTCCTTTTTGCTTCATGTTTTCTAAAGCATTCGTCAATTGATATTCACCCTTCTCGGTAATGTTATTATCTAATAAATATTCTATTTCCGATTTTAAATAGTCCCCATCTTTAAAATAGTATATTCCGATAATTGCTAAATCTGAAATAAATTCTTGAGGTTTTTCAATGAAATCAGTTATCACATTATCGGCATTAACTTTTACTACGCCGAACTGACGAGGATCTGGGATTTGTTGAACCCAGATAATACCATCCTTCTCTGCATCTAAAGTAAATTCAGCCTTGAACAATGTATCTGCAAAAGCAACTACTACTGGTCCGGTTAAACTATCTTTAGCGCAATGAATCGCATGTGCTGTACCTAATGCTTCTTTTTGATAGTATATAGAGCCTTTAGCACCAAGGCTTTCAGCAACTTTAATTAAATTCTCTTCAGCCTCTTTCCCAAAATCACCAATGATATAAGCGATTTCTTCAACTTTCTGACCGCAAACTTTCGTAATATCTTCCACTAAACGCTGAACGATAGGTTTCCCAGCTACTGGTATTAATGGTTTTGGTGTAGTTAATGTGTGAGGGCGCATCCTTTTACCCATTCCAGCCATCGGCACGATTATTCTCATTTCGCTATGTGTTTGTTTTACTAGAGGTCAAAAATAACAAAAAAAATGGTAGCTGGTAGCTAGTAACTGGTAGTTGGTAGCTGGTAACTGGAATTAACATTCGACACTCGATACTCAATTCTCGATACCCGATACTCATCTTCCAGTATGCCCGTACCCTCCAGCTCCTCTTTGGGTTTCGCCGAGTTCCTCTACCAATGTCCATTCTACAACTTCGTGCTTACTCACTATCATTTGAGCAATGCGCTCCCCATCTTTAATTGTAAAATTATCGTTTGATAAATTGATGAGCAATATTTTGATCTCTCCTCGGTAATCTGCATCGATGGTTCCAGGAGAATTCAATACCGTAATTCCATGTTTAAATGCCAATCCACTTCTAGGGCGAATTTGAGCTTCGTAGCCTTGTGGTAATTCTATGTATAATCCTGTTGGAATCAATACTCTTTGTAATGGCGATAAAATTATTTCATCATCAATATTTGCTCTTAAATCCATTCCCGCAGAATGTACTGTTTCGTAGTTTGGCAATGGGTGCTTAGACGTATTGATAACCTTGATATTCATACTCAATATTAATTATTGGCGAAGATTTTTTAGTTGAAGAAATGCATATGCGATATATATCATAAATAAAATGGTATCTACCGATTGAGTTAATAATAAATTTCCTGATGGTAAAAAATTCTTAATGCCTAATGAAACAACATAAAATAATAACATCAGAAATATATACTTAAATACTGTGCTTAAACTATAAGGTACATGATAATATTTTTGTCCGGCTATATAACAAATCACAGACATTGCAAAATAACAAATCGCTGTAGCATAAGCAGAGCCTAGGTATCCGAGGCTTGGTATTAAAACGATGTTTAATACAATTGTTAAAATTGCACCAATAAAAGTGATGTATGCACCATAAATAGTTTTATCACTCACCTTATACCAAATAGATAAATTCATGTAGATGCCAAGGAATAAATTTGCGAATAATAAAATTGGTACTACACCCAATCCTTCGCGATATCCTTTTCCCAAAATCAATTCAAATAAATTTAAATGAAGTGTTACACCTAAGAAAATAACCGTACATACTAACACAAAATAGTTCATCACCTTAGCATATACTGCTTTCGAATCTTCGTTTTTGTGAATTGAAAAGAAGAAAGGTTCTGCAGCCATTCTAAATGCTTGCACTGCAAGTGTCATGAAAATAGAAAGCTTATAAGCTGCATTGTAAATTCCAATTTGAGCTAAACGCTCTTCCATCGTACCAGGTAAATAATATTTCAGTAAAATTCGATCTAGAGTTTCATTGGTCATCCCTGCCAAGCCTCCAAATAATAAGGGCAAAGAGAAGATTAAGAGTGGTTTCATCTCCGACCAAACCCAACGTAATTTTACTTGAATTAATTCTCTATATAAAAATAATAAGGTCGATATAGTTGCAATTAACTGAGATAAGAAAATGTAATACACACCATTAGACTCTTGATAAAAAGAAGCTAATAAGCTATCCGGATGTATTGATTTCCAATACGGACAGAATAACAAGAAATATACATTAAGAAAAACATTTATCGCAATAACGGCGATACGAATTCCTGCAAATTTGAAAGGTCTGTTATCTATTCTAAGTTTTGCAAATGGGATTGCAGTAATGGCATCTATACCCATAATTGCTATAAAAAAGTATAAATATTCAATTCTATATAGGGCAGTAGAATTTCCTAAACTCAAAAGGTTTAATAAAAAAGGAGAAATGATAAACAATACTGTACAAAGTGCTATACTAGAAAAGAGTACACTGCTAAACGTATTGTTATAAATCCTCTGTTTATCTTCTGCTTTAGATGCGAAACGGAAAAAAGTTGTTTCCATTCCATATAAAAAAATAATATTTAAGAAAGTAACATACGAATAGAGTTCTCCAACCACACCATAGTCTTGTTGATGTAGCAAAACCCTTGTATGCAAAGGCACTAGCGCATAATTTAGCATTCTACCCAAAATGCTACTTATTCCATAATAAGCAGTTTGTGATGCTAATTTTTTAATGCTTGCCAAGTGATTATTTTTTTATGATGAAATTTGAATAACCTTGAAGTTCTGCTTCAAACTTTTCGACCAATTGAACCTCCGCACGTTCTGGACCTTCTGCACACCAATCTAAAAAATTCTCTAAAATCCAGTCATCCCCTTCAGCTTCAATATAAACAGAACCATCAGATTCATTACGCACCCAGCCTTTCACTCCCAACTGATCAGCGACCATTTTCGTACTGTTACGAAAATAAACGCCTTGCACTTTACCATGAACTTTTATATTTAAATGTTTCATTTTATAAAGTCAAATGAACAAGCTCAGCTTGTGCTGTTTTATATTCTTCAATAATATTTTCTACAATTTTACTTGCTGGTAAAATATCAGATATCAATCCAGCAATCTGCCCGATCTCCAATTCACCTTCAACCATATCTCCTTCGAACATACCTTTCTTAGCCCTCGCTCTGCCTAGTATTTCAGCTAATTCATGACGAGGAGCACCGCGATCTTCAGCTTCATTTATTTGCTGAAAAAATTCATTTTTAATTAAGCGAACAGGAACTAATTTTTTTAAAGATAATTGTGTACCACCTTCTTTAGTTTCCACAATTCTTTGTTTGAAATTTTCGTGTGCAGAAGACTCTAAAGATGCAGCAAAACGAGAACCGATTTGCACTCCTTCTGCCCCTAAAGCCATGCAAGCTAGCATAGCTCTTCCAGTTGCAATTCCACCTGCTGCAATTACTGGTATTTTAACAGCTTTTTTAATCATTGGAATTAAACAAAGCGTAGTAGTTTCTTCTTTACCATTATGTCCTCCTGCTTCGAAACCCTCTGCAACAATAGCATCTACTCCAGCCTCTTCACATTTCAAAGCAAATTTTACATTCGCAATAACATGTACCACTGTAATACCATGTTTTTTTAATTTGGCTGTCCATGTCATTGGATTACCCGCAGAAGTAAACACAATTTTCACTCCCTCTTCAATAATTATCTCAACATGTTTTTCAATATCAGGATATAATAAAGGAAGGTTAATTGCGAATGGTTTACTAGTTGCATTTTTACATTTCTGTATATGCGTTCTTAATACTTCAGGATACATAGATCCTGCACCAATAATTCCTAAACCTCCAGCATTAGATACAGCTGCGGCTAATTCCCAGCCACTGCACCATATCATTCCTGCTTGAATAATTGGATACTGAATTCCAAATAATTTTGTAATTCTGTTTTCCATTATTTTTTAGGTTCAAATTTGAATGTCATGTAATATTGTTGACGAACTTCACCAGATTTTCTGGCAGGTACCCAGCGTGGCATTAAGTTTATTAATCGCAACACTTCATCGTCGCAACCATAACCTAAGCCTTTTACAATTTTTCTACTTTCTTTTTCAGGGTAACCATTCGAACCAATAACAAAAGTTGCAATAACAGTTCCTCTAATGTCAAACTCTTTTGCAACTGATGGATATCTTAAATTAGTTTGAATAAAATCTTTGTATTCTCCTGGGCCTCCAATAAATAATGGTACTTGAGCTAAATCTGCATAAAAGTTTGTATCAACTTTCGCTTCTTTTAAAAAATATTTTGCAAGTGTATCTGGCTTCGAAAACATTACCATGCCAGTAGAATAATTATATCTAAAATTAATCTTTGCACTATCATCATAAAAAGTCCAAACCCCAGTTCTATTATTTTCTTTAAAGCTACCTTGCTTAGTCATTTTGCCAGTATTGGCATTATATCTAGCATAGTATCCAAGCTTAGTAACTGTTGTGGAATCTTGTGTATCAAACTCCTCCACTAAGTTTTTAGTCACTTTGTGGTAGATTTTTTTGCGATAAAGAGCTTGAGAATTTGCAGTAGTAATGATGAAACAAAGTGTAATGGCAAGTAGGCTTATTCTTTTAAACATTAGATTTAAGATATTAGATGTTAGATGTTAGTTTTAGTAGCTAGTATTTAGATGTTAGATTTTAAAAATTCATAATTCATAATTCATAATTCAT